>JBBIRG010000350.1:0-3263 GCA_037441945.1 Bacteroidota bacterium
CGGCACTGTGGAAAATGTAGATAACGGACATGTGCTGATACGCGCTGAAGGGAAAAAAGCGGATATTGAGGAACTGATCCTATCCCTCTGGGCCGGCCCTTCTTTCGCAAAAGTCACGAATGTCCGGACGATATGGAATCCCTATTCAGGCCGTTTCAGCGAATTTCAGATTATCCACTAATTCTTTTAAACTTTCATTAAATCTTAACCCTGGTATATTGCATGAAATATTATGAATCCATGATCCGTACGGTTCCCGATTTCCCGAAACCGGGCATTCTGTTCAAGGATATCACGCCTATGACCGGCGACGCGAAAGCGCTCGCTGAAGTTACGGAAGATCTTTATCAAACCTTCCGCGCTTACGGTGCGACACACATCGTCGGAATTGAATCGCGCGGATTCATTTTTGGCTCTCTGCTCGCCTACCGGCTCGGCGCCGGATTTGTTCCCGTCCGCAAACCCGGGAAACTGCCCGCAGAAACAATTTCCGCATCCTACGATCTGGAATACGGCCAAAACACTCTGCATATTCATAAAGACGCTCTGGCAGAGGGTTCACGGGTATTGATCATCGACGATCTGCTGGCGACCGGCGGAACCCTCCGCGCCGCCTGCGACCTGGTTCAGGCGCTGGACGCCTCAGTGGCGGGTATTGGCGTCGTTATCGAACTGAGTTTCCTACGGGGTAGGGAAAAACTAACCGGTTTCCCGTTTATTTCTCTTATTCAGTACAGCGGGGAATAAATGATTCAGCCCTCCCTGCATGAAGAACGTTATCCGGCCGAATACTGGTTCAGTTGTTACAGCCATTTAGATACGGAAGCCGCCTCCGCGGTTTCGCTGGAAGGAAAGCGCGTCGTGTATTACGACGTCGAAACGCAGAAACGGGCCGATGAAGTCGGTGGATGGAACAACGCCGACCAGATGCTGGTGTCGATCGCCATTACGTATGATGATTCCGCCGGTTTCCGAACCTGGCTTGAAAAAGACGTTCCCGACATGATACGTTACATGGACGGATTTGACGTCGTTTTATCTTACAACGGCGATCAGTTTGACAGCCGGGTGATTTCCCATTACGGCGACGTCGGCACAATCAACCGGAAGTCGTTCGACCTGGCGCAGTATTTTCACCACCGGCTCAAGCACCGCCTGAAACTTGATACGATCGCGACGGCAACGCTGGGCAAAGGCAAAACCAGCGACGGGCTCCAAGCGCTGAAGTGGTGGAAAGAAGGAAAAATCCAGGACATCATCGATTACTGTGAACAGGATGTTCAGGTTCTGAAAGATATTGTTGAATTTGGCAAAGAAAATGGTTTTATTCTTTACACGGATTTGCAGGGCAAGGAAATTAAAGTTGATGTGGACTGGTAAACCATGAGTTTACAAACAGAAAAATTCCTGATTCAGCTGCGGGCCAGTTCGGGCAAGCCCAAACCGCACAACCGGACCATTTCCCTTCGCGGAGAGCCGTGGGACATCGAATGGAGCACACATGTCGAAATCCCGATGGAAATCGATTATTTCAACATTACCATCGGTCGATATATCAGATCCGAAACCGAAAACGATGAAAACGCCCCAAAAAAGATCGAGGAATATTGGCGCGTAACGCGTATTCCCCAGGCCAACCGGAAAATAACTTACGGCGTCAACCCGTCTGAAGCGATCTCCATTCCAGCCAAACCGATGGAGGATGGCATATACGTCATCAAGATCACCGGTATGACGAATCTCGCCGCTGGCCTGGAAGTGATGACCGCCGTCGGGCTGGCGATTGTAAAACTATCAACGAAAGTTACGCCTGAATCACAACCGGAAGAGATAACCCTAACCGAAAGCTCTTCAGAACCCAAAGTAACCGTATCAGCGACAAAAGAACAAAAACCAGCCGGTCCTATTTCCATTACCGGAAAGACGATTTCCAGGATTCTGGATGTGCTCGAGGACGAGGAAGACGATAAAAACAGTATATGAAAACAAAACATAACTCTATCAAAATAATTTAACAAAAAAACCGCCGGATTGAATTCCAGCGGTTTTTTTTCAAATGCTCCTGCTGCATTTCGTTTTCGTATGATTCTTCCGCCATGGCGGTTGCGCGGTGAATCTATCTTTCGTGAAGGCTGTTACTTCGGACCGATCATCTTTTCCGGCCGGACCACTTCATCGAATTTTTCTGCGGTTAACAATCCAAGCTGGACAACGGCTTCCTTCAGCGTCAGGTTTTCCGTATGCGCTTTTTTCGCGACTTTGGCGGCGTTGTCGTAGCCGATATGCGGATTGAGAGCGGTGACGAGCATCAGGGAGTTATCCAGATGTTTCTTGATGTTCTCTTTAATCGGTTCGATACCTATAGCGCAATGTTCCTCAAAGGATTCGCACGCATCGGCCAATAACCGTATGGAGTTTAGCAGGTTGAAGATCATCACAGGTTTGAACACGTTCAGTTCGAAGTTGCCCGACGCGCCGCCGATATTGACCGCCACGTCGTTGCCGAAGACCTGCGCGCAAACCATCGTCATCGCTTCCGGCTGAGTTGGATTGACTTTGCCCGGCATGATGGAACTGCCCGGTTCGTTCTCAGGAATAAGGATTTCGCCCAGGCCGCAGCGCGGTCCGGAAGCGAGCCAGCGCACGTCGTTCGCGATTTTCATCAGCGAAGCGGCGAGAGTTTTAAGCGCGCCGCTCATGAACACGACCGCATCATGATTGGCGAGCGATTCAAATTTATTCGGCGCCGTGCGGAACGGCAGTTTCGTGATATCGGCGATATGCTTCGCTGAAACGTCGGCAAACTTCGGATGCGTGTTCAGTCCCGTCCCGACGGCCGTCCCGCCGAGCGCGAGTTCGTATAATCCATCTAACGCCATATCAATTCGCTTCAGGTCGTTGTCGAGCATCTGCACGTAGCCGGAGAATTCCTGTCCTAGCGTAAGGGGTACCGCGTCCATCAGGTGCGTACGGCCGATCTTGATGATGTCTTTGAACGCGACGGCTTTTTTGTTCAGCGTTTCGCGCAGTTTCTTCGCCATCGGGATCAAGCGACGGTTGACTTCTTCCGCGGCGGAGATGTGCATGGCGGTCGGGAACGTGTCGTTGGAGGACTGCGCTTTGTTCACGTCGTCGTTTGGGTGTATGGGCTTTTTGCTACCCATTACGCCGCCGGCCATTTCGATCGCGCGGTTGGAAATAACCTCGTTCGCGTTCATGTTCGTCTGCGTGCCGCTGCCCGTCTGCCAGACCACCAGTGGGAA
>JBBIRG010000351.1:0-2978 GCA_037441945.1 Bacteroidota bacterium
AGTCCTACGCCGATCGCCGCGGCCATCGGTTCCGGGACGAGGTAGACTTCCTTGGCGCCGGCATGTTCCGCCGAATCGCGCACGGCGCGCTGTTCCACCATGGTGATGCCGCTCGGAACGCCGACAACGATCCGTTTGCCCATAAAGCGCGCCGGTGACACTTTCCGGATGAATTCCTCAAGCATCAGTTCCGTCATCTCGAAATCGGCGATCACGCCGTCTTTCAGGGGACGGATCGTGAGAATGTCGTCGTGCGTGCGGCCCATCATTTCCTTGGCTTCGTGGCCGATCGCCATCATTTTGTTGGTGCGCTTGTTGATCGCCACGATGGACGGCTCGTTGATCACAACGCCTTTGTTTTTCACGTAAACCAGCGTGTTCGCTGTGCCGAGATCAATTGCGATCTCGTTATTAAAAATGTTAAATAGGCTCATTGGATTCCGTCTCCGGGGGTGTTATTTTGAAAAAAATAAGTTTTATTTTTAATGCCGAAAATGTCTTGTACGCGTCAGTGTCATCGCCATGCCGTGAAGGTTGACCGCTTCCAGCACCTCTCTGTCATTGACGGAACCGCCGGGCTGAATGACCGCGCTTATGCCGGCTCTGGCCGCCTCATCGATATTGTCGGGGAACGGGAAAAAAGCGTCGGATGCGAGCGCCGCTCCCTTCAGGGAAAAGCCTGCTTCACGGGCTTTCGTTATGGCAAGTTTCACCGAATCAACGCGCGACATCTGTCCTGCGCCGATGCCGAATGTCTGTGAAGCGTTGCCCAGAACAATAGCGTTCGATTTTACATGCCGGACGATTTTCCACGTGAACCGCATCGCAGCGGATTCCTCCGCTGTGGGAGGCCGCTGACTGACAACCGTCAGTTCCGATTCCGGCGAGTGGCTGTCGCCTATGTCCGGAGACTGAAGCAGGTAACCGTTCAGAGCCGGGCGGATTTCAAGTGAGGACCGGCGCGCCTGATCATAAGATTTAAAATCAAATTCGATTAAACGCATCTTTTTCTTTTTTTGAAGAATTTCCACGGCCGCCGGCTCGAATCCGGGCGAAACAATGACTTCAATAAATACGGCGCTTAATTCTTGCGCCGCAGTTGCATCAACTGTGTCGTTAAAACCGACGACGCCTCCGAATGCAGCCATCGGATCCGTTGCCCGGGCTTTTGTATAAGCTTCATATAAAGACTTTCCTGTCGCGGCTCCGCAAGGATTATTATGTTTGACAATCATGCAGCAGGGTTCCGTAAATTCGCAGACCATTCGGGCGCAGGCGTCCATATCGAGCAGATTGTTGTAGGATAATTCTTTTCCGTGGATCTGCCGGAAAAGGGGTTTCTTTTCTTCAGACAACAAATAAAACGAAGCCTGCTGCTGCGGATTTTCCCCGTAACGGAGCGTCTGCGCCTTATTCAGCGACAGATGAACCTGGTCGGGTAAATCATTGTCGGCTGCGGGCTGAAGCCCCTGAAAATAACCGGCGATCATCCGGTCATATTCCGCCGTATGTTCAAACGCCTTGACCATCAGGCGGTAACGGAGTTCTCCCGGCAGTTCCTTTCCGTTGCCGATAAGTTCTGCAACGACGGAGTAATCATCCGGATCGGTCAGGACGCACACATCCTGAAAATTTTTCGCCGCGGAACGGATCATCGCCGGTCCGCCGATATCAATATTCTCTAATGCTTCATCCGTTGTAACGCCGGGCTTGCGGATCGTTTGCCCGAACGGATAGAGATTGACCGCCACAAGATCGATGAAACGGATTTCATGTTTCTGCGCTTGTTCGACGTGGTGTGAATTATCTCGGCGCGCTAAAAGAGCGCCATGAATTTTCGGATGAAGCGTTTTGATCCGACCCTCCATCGTTTCAGGGAAACCGGTGATGGCGGAAACATCCGTAATGCTGACGCCGGCGTCTTTTAAAACCCGTGCCGTCCCTCCGGTCGCAATCACTTCGATGCCTGCCCGGCAAAGCGTTTTAGCGAAATCAACGATACCTTTTTTATCTGAAACGCTTAAAAGCGCCCGTTTCATCATGAAATTCCGGAATCCTATAATTATAAAACCAGATAATGTAAATATTTATCCGATAAAAATCAAGTGCATTAACCAAACCAAAATCGCAAAACAGGAAAATTCAGCTGACGGTGATTCAGTGTATGAATCAACTGAAATAAACGGCCTGATGTAAATGGAGGTCTATTCCGTACAGCGCGGTTTCAGCTTACGGTCAGTTGTGAATTGCCGGATCACGCGGTCAACGTCAAACGGATTGTCGGTCGCGATGACGTCCGCGCCTTTAGCCAGCAGATCGTAATATACGCGGTCGCCGCGGACTTTTGCCCTTTTATCCAGATTACCCATTGTGCCGACAATACAGGATACGCCTATCCGGTGCAAAGTATCAATTAAAGTTCCGTCGGGTTCAGCCGATCCCGTATAGGCGATAAAATTACGGGACGGGATGCCGTAATCGATAAGCCGGATCAGGTCTTCTGTTTTGCGTATACTGACGGATATCATTATCGTGGAATCAATCCGGTATACGGTTTGGGCGTCGGTGGCGCTGTAAGTAATGATTGAAATCCTTTCCTTTGCGGCTGTACGGTGAATCACGGTGATCACGCTGTCAAAATCCACTTCAGGTTTGATATCCAGCGTCAGGCGGGCTTTGTCTTTCGACCAGATCAGCGCTTCTTCCAGGGTCGGAACACGGTAGCCGGTTTGCTTTCCGGAAGGATCTTTCAAATATAATTTTTTTATTTCCTCCAGCGTAAAATCCTCCGTTTTCCCTTGTCCGCTGGTGGTGCGGTCCAGCGTGTGATCGTGCATCAGGATCAGCTTTCCGTCTTTCGTTTTACGTATGTCGCATTCGAGTATCGAGCAGGAACGGCGGACGGTGTATTCAAACGTTTCAATGCAGTTTTCCGGGTAGCCGCTCAAAGGCCCTCCCCGGTGAGCGCTGACTATGGG
>JBBIRG010000351.1:2996-3255 GCA_037441945.1 Bacteroidota bacterium
ACTGTAACGGAAAAACGCTAAACCGGTTTTTTCAAGATCAATCCGCTGAACCGGCGGCCGGCAGGCAAGCCATACCCATAATAATAAAAAAATAAGTCCGGAAGTTTTCAGAAAAAGCTTCATTGTAAGCCCCATTCGGTTTAATTCGCTTGCGCGTTTTTCTTGTCAAGTATCCTGCGGATCATTTTCAAAATATCCGCGACGGAGTAGGGTTTGAATATAATATCCGCTATGCCCTCGCGGTACAAACCCTGAGAAT
>JBBIRG010000352.1:0-3242 GCA_037441945.1 Bacteroidota bacterium
ATATCCAGAGCGTGATCGATCAGAACGCTGCCGCGGTCAATGCATGCTATACGCGGGAATTGAAAAAGTCTCCCGATCTCAAAGGAAAACTCAGCGTTCAGATCCAAATCAATCCGATGGGGCGCGTATCGGGCGTATCCGTAACGACCAATACCGTGGGCAATGAAGTCGCGCAATGCGTGCAAAGCCGTATCCGCGGATGGAAATTTCCAAAAGGCAAGAAAGGTATGATCACCGTCAACCAGACGTTCGTGTTCACCAAGTAAAACCTTCCTTTATTTTATAAAGCCGCTCCGCGAAATGCCGGGCGGCTTTTTTATTTGCTGCAATCATCCGGATTCATGTTGCCGGCATGGCGCCCATTAAGTTTTCCCGCGTTAATCCTATTTGTTGCCTAATCCGTTTAAGCTCTCGAACAATAGGAATCCTGCAGAAAGATAATTCTGAACAAGCGGATTATTGGTTGCAGGCTAATCAGCAAATTGTGTTTATAACATCGCAGATGTGAACAGACGGAAATGATCATACCAATTGTCTCTTTACTATAATCACTTCCGGGTTTCATTTTCATCCCTGAAATTGTGACGCAGGTCATAGGCTTCCCGTGAAAAATGATTTCTTCGGCTTGAAAAGGGTTATGCGAAAAGAATGAAAACGAAGACCACATAACAAACCGGTAGAAATCTCAGGAGGCAATTATGAAAACCGCAATGCATCTCAATTATCAGTCCACCGCGATATCCGTCGCCCATGCGCCCGTCCGCCCCTGAACCGCGAAATTAAAATTATCGCCTTTCCGCGCGAATTTCATAGGGATTTGAGTAAATCCCTTGACCGAAGAATGCTTTTGTCTTTTTTAATTTGCTTGCTGCTTGTATACGGTCCGCTGACTTATCAGGCTTCACAGCCCAAACAGATTTCATCCGGAGTGATCAGCAGCCGTATTCTTAAAAAACTCGGACAGGTCATGCGCGTTGACCCGCGGCTGCTGGAGGATATCGAAACGCCTAAAATTGAAAAAACGAATTCGACTTCGGTCAGCAACGGCGTCAACCTTATCAGCCGTACATGGGTGCGGACAAATGCTTCCGACCGGCTGAACCGTTCAAACCTGGCGAAACAATTGGCGGAGCAGCGGGCCCATCAGGCCACGCAGCGGGCCAAAGACCACGGACTGATGGCTGTGGTCGGGGTTGATGTGAAAAAGGAAAATACGGATCGGTTGACCTGACATCATCCAATGTTAAGCTTGACAATGTTCTTGATAAGTTTGAATCCATTACATTGGCGGAAAACACCGGGGAAAGTTGGTAATTACGGGGTGCCGTTTGCAAAACAACCGCGCCTGTTCAATTGATGATAAGGCAAAACTGTTGGGCGGGAACCCGATGCTGTCCGTTATAGCCTGTGACCAAATAACGGGATTATCGGGGTCGGAAAGGCTAGCATTTCAGGGAGAATCAATCCAGGGCGTCGGCAGCCGGCTTCCAGTCTGTGTTTGAACAGCAAGCCATGGCGGTCAATGCCTGTTATACAAAGGAACTGAAACGAACGCCGGACATCAAGGGAAAACTGAGCGTTCAGGTCCGGATCAATCCGTCGGACAATGTGGCCGCCTTATCGGTTAGCGAAAACACGGTCGGCAATGATGCAGGGCAGTGCGTTCAAAGCAAAATAAGGAACTGGAAATTTCCATAAGTGCATAAAGGTATGGTGACCATACACAAGACATTCGTATTTTCAAGATAAAATGATTCTAAATAATTTTTCAAACGGCCGCCCTGTTCGGGCAGTTTTTTTTATTCATGATTGAAAAATAAATAAATTTGTTTATCTTCAACCATTGAAACTGAAATAAAATAGGGAAAAAACATGACCCCGGAATTAAAAACGGCCTTACGAACGCATACCTGCGGTGAACTGAACCTGAGGCATGCCGAAGAAATGGTTACGCTGACCGGCTGGGTTCACCGGCGGCGCGATCTGGGCGCTATCATTTTTATTGACCTTCGCGACCGTTACGGAATCACGCAAATTTTATTTAATCCGGACGTATCTCCGGAGGCTCACAGGGTCGCGGGCGAACTGCGGCATGAATTCGTGATCCGTGTCCGCGGCAAAGTGGCGCCCCGCGGCGCCGGAAATATCAACAAATCGATGCCGACCGGAGAAATCGAGATCGTAGCGGAAGACTTGATGATTCTCAGCGCATCAAAAACAACGCCGTTTGAACTGAATCAGGAACAGTTGAAAATCGATGAAGACCAGCGGTTGGAATTCCGGTATCTCGATCTCCGCCGTAAATACATGCAGGAAGCTATCCTGTTCCGTCACCGGATGGCGCAGTGCGTAAGGAATTATTTCACGGAACAGGAATTTGCCGAGGTGGAGACGCCGTTTCTGATGAAAAGCACTCCGGAAGGCGCGCGGGATTATCTGGTGCCCAGCCGTATTCATCCGGGACATTTCTACGCCCTGCCCCAGTCGCCTCAGATATACAAACAACTTCTGATGGTATCCGGTTTCGACCGTTATTTCCAGATCGTCAAATGCTTCCGAGACGAGGACCTTCGCGCCGACCGTCAGCCGGAGTTTACGCAGGTGGACGTTGAAATGGCGTTTGTCGAACGCGAAGACGTCCTGACGATGGTCGAACGGCTCATGGCAAGAATTTTCACTGAACTGAAAGGAACCGACCTGCCGTTGCCTCTGCCCAGGCTGACTTATACCGAAGCGATGAACCGTTACGGTTGCGACAAGCCCGATCTGCGATTTGGGTTGGAAATCCATGATATCAGCAGCCTTGTCCGGAACACCGGATTTAAAGTGTTTGACGAGGCCTTATCGGGCGAATACGGATTGGTTGCCTGTATCAACGTAAAAAACCAGTCTGCCGCGCTTTCGCGTAAAAAACTGGACGAACTGACCGATTTCATCAAGATGCAGGGATTGAACGGGCTGGCGAATGTTAAAATGGAAAATGAAAAAATTCAATCCTCCATATCAAAATTTATAAGTGAAGAAGTTCTGAAAACGATCGCCGGGCAATGCGGGGCGGAATCCGGCGATACGCTGCTGATCGGCGCCGGAAGCCGGAAAACCGTTTTGACGGCCCTCGGACAACTGCGTCTGAAGCTCGCGGATATGTTCCAGCTGGTGCGCGATGATGATTTTAAACTGCTGTGGGTTGTGGATTTTCCGCTGTTTGATTACGACACCGAGGAGCAGCGTTACGTTGCCAT
>JBBIRG010000353.1:0-3233 GCA_037441945.1 Bacteroidota bacterium
GTAAGGCATGCTGTTCAAACTCTTTCGCTGTCATAGTCTCCTTAGTAAAACCTTTTTATTTTTTAATTATTCCAATCATTTTTAGAGCTAATGTAATCGGTTTTATTTCAACTTGCAAATCATTTTTCGCGTATTATATTTCCGTTGTAATATTTTCGTTGCATTATTTATCTTGCGGAATAAAAAACACAAAGGAAACCAATTGCAATACACGCGCCGAAAATGCCTGTTAATCCCTTTGAGGATGTCCGGACTTTTGATTCTGCTGACACCTTTCTTTGCAATAGCTCAACAGACCGAATTTGCCGCTCATCAGCCTACAACGCTGGTATATCCCCCGTTCCGTCACGCGCCTATCCATAAAGCGGGGAAACTGCACCTGATGGCGCTGATGGCCCTGATCGGACGTACGGACGTCGTTCCCGATGAACCTTCCGGGATCGCCGGCACACGGCTGAAAAGCACCGACGATCCGCTAAACCCGAACGACGACGACGACCTGACTGTGTACGCGCTGAATTCCGGGCAAAACAACATCATCTATAATTCCACCATGCAGACGCTCGATGTTTATGAGGGTAAAACGCGCTATCAGAAACTTAACCGGCCTAAAGGAATAGCAGCCAGCACCGACGGCGATGTCTGGATCACCGATACGGGCAACAACAGGATTGTCCGCCTGAATAATCCCGGCACGTACCTCCAGTTTTCCGGCGCTTACGGGAAAAAAGGAAACAAGCCGGGCGAATTCAACGAACCCGGCGGAATCGCCCTGGATGCCTCCGGAAACGTTTACGTCGCTGATACAGGTAACGACCGCATCCAGATGTTCGACCGCAACATGAATTTTCTTTCATTTTTCGGGGCATCGGATGATACCGCACAAATTCATGCAACCCTGTTCCGGCCCGATGCCATCGCCATCAATGACGCCGGTTTTGCCGACACATACAGCAACGAAAGTTTCATCATCGTCATCGACTTAAACAATACCCGCATCCGCAAGTATTCTATCGACGGAAAATTCGTCTCGGGCGCGAATTCGGCCGATTACGGATATCCGAGTGTTTTCCTGACTTCCGCCGCCGTTGATTATTATTGCAACATCTGGTTCACCGACCTGCTGAATCACAGGATTCATAAATTTGACCGGCATCTGAATTACATCACATCATTCGGCCGCGTCGGGACGGATGATTACGAGTTTTTCGAACCCCGCGCCATTTTTATCGGCAAAAAATTCGGGCAGGTGTTCATTCTCGATAAATATTCCGGCCAGTATTACCACATCGGAACGGATATCATCAACATGAATGTTTCCTTATCCGACAGCGCAGTTCATTTTGATTTCTTCCTGACGGAACCTTCTAAAGTGACTGCCTGGATTGAAAGTGAAGAGGGTAAACAGGTTTCGGTTTTATGTTTCAATAAATTTTTTCAGCTCGGGAATACCGCACTCCGGTGGAACCGCCTGCCCGGCAATTACAGCCTGATGAATCAAAATTACCATCAAAAAATAGTTACCGTAAAGAAAGACTCCGGCCTGTCAGGCGTCTCCGCACAAACCGATTCCGTCGATACGATAAGAGCGGAAACCTGGAAAAAAGGCCTGTCCGGCTTGTTTAAAATCGTCATCGAAGCAAAAACAACTTACCGTTACAATCGTTACTTCACCAAAAAAACCGAAATTGAATTTGCCATATAACGGTATTTCCGCATTCAGAGAACTATGGTTCATTCGATCGTTTTTTTCCTGATAACGGTTTCGTAATAAACAAGAAATAATTCAATCGTAATTTAATGTCCGAAAGTATGATGAATAACTTAAGGAAGAAATCATGAATCATTCAGTCACATCCCTTTCGGTATTATCCTTCAATACATGGGGTTTACAGGTCGGCGCGGTTTCCATTGCCCGTTCGGTTTCGGAAAGAATACGGCGGATAGCCGGTGAAATCAACTCTTTGCAGCCGGATGTCGTCGCTTTCCAGGAAGTGTGGACTGAAGAATCGGCCCATAAACTGATGACTCTTATGGATTACCCGTATTTCAGCTATCATCCAGCCCGGCGTGCGATCAGGGGTAATGTGGGCAACGGTCTCCTGTTTTTTTCAAGGTATCCGATCGTTGAAGAACACCAGTTTACTTACACGCGATACACACAATGGTTTGAGTTTTTTTCAAACAAGGGCGTCCTGATGATTAAAATTGAAACTTCGGCTGGATATATCCAGCTATTTAATACGCATCTGGGTTCCGGGAAAAAACCCTTACATACCGCACAGCGGCTGGGACAGATAAATGAACTCCAAAAATATATTCTCCAGTTTACGAAGCAGTATCCTTCCCTGCTTCTCGGCGACCTGAACTTCAATCCGTCGATGAAAGAATACGGCCTTTTCCGCCAATGGATAAACGATCACTTCACCGACCGGTGTTTGGATACATTTGCCGATGTGAATCCGGATTCGCCTGGATTTACATTTTATAAACAACGGTCGTTTAAGCGAATCATCTCCAAGCATGATCAGGATGAACGGATCGATTATATCTTTGCTCTTAAATCCAAAGAAAACCGCTGCACGATTGACACGGTTGATTCAGCCGTTGTCCTCGATCAGGCCGTTAATCCCCTCTCCGATCATTGCGGCGTTATGACTACTTTCGAAATCACGCGCCGCAAGACGCTGAACGACATCATGACCTTCGCTACCCCTCAACGTGAAAAAATCGGGATATAAGGATATCACGTCAACCGCATCAACCATCATTTTCCGATTTCTGCGACCGGATTGTCATTAGTAGCGCAACGGGCGGATTTTAATTGCACATGGGCTCTAAACTTTTTATCCTTCGTTTCGTTGAAATAAACACGGATGAAACAAGCGACGATGATAAAAATGAATCCATTGACCGCCGGCACGATTTTCCTGATCACACTGATAAGCTGCAGTCCTTCCGATCCGCTGATACGTGAAATGCATGAACTTTCCGTGGCCGCGGATTCCCTGCGGAAGGAAATCGATTCCCTGCAGATCATTTCAGATAAATTTGATGTCCCCTACTGGAAGCTGATGCATGAAACAGAAGTATTGCGTCACCGGGTTACATCTGAGGAAAAAGATTCGATTGACGATTTCTATAAAAATTATGTTTTCCGGTTCCGCCGGCCAGTAATCGCGATGATCGAGCCCGAACCTTCTTCGCCTTTCCGATTCCCGCTCAGCGTGACC
>JBBIRG010000354.1:0-2930 GCA_037441945.1 Bacteroidota bacterium
GACACCGGCGGGCTTTCCGGCGCGACTCCTTCGGAAGCGGTCAGCTGGGGAAAAGTCGACCCGTCGATGCTGCCTTCAACGGTTGTCTGCTACGGCGATGCCACCGTGTACCTGCCGCTCCTGACAGCCTATGCCGTCGCGAAACACAGGCCGCGCCAGCTGAAGCGGCTGTACGACCGGCGCGAACGGTTGTATAATGATTTAAAAAATACTTACCTTCAGATCGGCTTAAAATAAATTATCCGCACAACATTCCAACAGGGAGAAATACACCGAATGACAATAGTCACAGCAAAGGAAATCCGGAATCAGTTCATCGATTTTTTTAAGGAAAAAGATCACCGCTTCATCCCGTCGAGCCCGGTGGTTCCATCAGACGATCCGACACTTCTGTTTACAAACGCTGGGATGAACCAGTTTAAACCGATCTTTCTGGAAACGGCTAAACCAACACATCCGCGGGCGGTCAATTCGCAGAAATGCATCCGCGTCAGCGGCAAACATAACGATCTCGAGGAAGTCGGGCACGATACGTACCATCATACTTTTTTCGAAATGCTCGGCAACTGGTCGTTCGGCGATTACTTCAAACCGGAAGCGATCGCCTGGGCCTGGGAGCTGTTTACAAAAATCTGGGGATTGCCCAAAGACCGTTTGTACGCTACAGTTTATAAGGATGACGATGAGTCCTTCCAACTCTGGAAAAAAATTACCGATATTCCCGCGGATCATGTCTATCGTTTCGGCGAGAAGGATAACTTTTGGGAGATGGGGGATACCGGGCCCTGCGGACCCTGTTCGGAAATTCATATTGATCTCACGGCCGACGGAAGCGGCGGAAAAATGGTTAATGCCGGCTCCCCGGAAGTCATCGAGTTGTGGAACCTTGTTTTTATCCAGTATAACCGACAACCGGACGGGTCGCTGAAACCTTTGCCGTCGAAGCATGTTGATACCGGCGCGGGATTTGAACGCATTACGCGCGTCCTGCAGAACAAAACATCGAATTATGACATTGATATTTTTAACGACATCATCCGCGGCATTGAGAATACCGCGAAACAAACCTACGCCGGTCATCCGCATGAACCGGCGTTCCGCGTGATCGCCGATCATATCCGCATGCTGACTTTTTCGGTAACTGACGGCGCGATTCCCGGCAATGAGGGCCGCGGTTACGTACTGCGGCGCATTCTACGCAGGGCGGCAATGTATGGCCGGAAAATCGGCATGCACGAACCTTTCATTTACCGTCTCGTCGGCGACGTAGTCAATACGATGGGCGACGCCTTTCCTGAAATCCGCGAACGAAAAGAATATACCGAAAAGGTCATCCGCACTGAAGAAGAAAATTTCAACCGTACGCTCGACCGGGGTATCGAAATGTTCGAGGACATCGCCGGACAGATCTTCAAAAAAGGCCTTAATGTGATTCCCGGCGACCAAGTCTTTAAACTGTACGATACGTACGGATTTCCGTTTGATCTGACGCGGATCATGGCCGAGGAACGCAGCCTGAAAGCCGACGAGGAATCCGCGCGGCAGGAAATGGAAAAACAGAAACAGCGTTCCCGCGAGGAGGGCAAGAAAAAATTCGTCGCCGCGGGAATTGAATGGACCGTTGTGCAAACGGTTCCGGGCAGCAAATTCCTTGGATACGACCTGCTTTCCTGCGATGCGAAGATACTTAAATACAGCCGCGACGGCTCGATATTCCAGTTCGTTGCCGATCGGACGCCGTTCTACGCGGAATCCGGCGGACAGGTCGGCGATAAGGGAATCGCGGTCATCAGCGGGCGAACGGTTGAAATATGGGACACTCAGAAAATAGGTGATGATTCCGTACATTTTGCCGACGATCCGGGCGAACTGACAATCGATAAAGATACTGTCGTACAGATGAACGTTTCCACCGATCTGAGGAAAAAAATCGTTAAAAACCATTCCGCGACGCATCTCGTCCATTCCGCCCTGCGCAAAGTACTTGGCGATCATGTTCAGCAGTCGGGTTCCGTCGTTGAGCCTTACCGGCTTCGGTTTGATTACTCGCATTTTGAAAAAATGACCGACGAGCAGATATTCGCCGTGGAAAGGATCGTCAACGAAAAGATACGCGAAAACGAGCCCTTGAAGCATCACCGCGATACGCCGATCGAGGAAGCGCGGCGGATGGGAGCCCTGTCCTTCTTCGGCGACAAGTACGGCGACAAGGTCAATGTCGTGCAGTTCGGCGATTTCAGTAAGGAATTTTGCGGCGGAACGCATGTATCGTCAACGGGCGAGATCGGCTTATTCCGCATCGTGATCGAAACCAGCGTGGCGGCTGGACTTCGCCGCATCGAGGCCGTGACCGGCGATACGGCCGAAAACATAATGAACGGCGAACGGATGATTATTGATAAAATTAGTAATATGTTCTCATGTAAAACCGAGGATCTTGTTTCCAAAGTCGAAACGCTCTTTTCGGAAAACCGGCGGCTGGAAAAATCGATTGCGGAAACACAGCTGCGCCTGCAGTCATTCTTCCTCGACGACCTGGTCAGCCGCGCGAAGACGGTGAATGGTTTTAAAGTCGTATCCGAAAAGATAGAACTTCCCGACGGCGTCGAATTAAAAGATATCGGCGATCGGCTTCGCGACAAACTAAAATCCGGCGTCGGCGTGCTGGCAACTGTAAGAAATGACCAGCTGATGTTTGTCTGCGTCGTGACGGAAGACCTGACCAAAACCTATCAGGCGGGAACGCTGATCAAGGAAGTCGCTAAGGTAGCCGGCGGAAGCGGAGGGGGACGGCCGCACCTGGCTACCGCGGGCGCGAAAGAGCCCGGTAAAATCAAAGAAGCGCTGGAAAAAATATTTGAATTAATCAAGTAAACGAGCTGACTATGAAAAAATCCGCGAAAAAAAACCAATGAAAAAAAAACAAATGA
>JBBIRG010000354.1:2971-3227 GCA_037441945.1 Bacteroidota bacterium
GGTAAAGGCGTCAAAATCCGCGACTGTCCGGATAACATCGGAAGGCCGCCTGAAAAAAATGCTGGCCTCGGGGAAAGTGAAACGGAAAGCGCTTCCGAAAGAAAGCAAACCCATTTCGAAGCGGGAGGAAACGCCGCTTCTCATCAGCGTTTCGGGCATACGGGGCGTGATCGGTAAAGGATTCCATCCGGAGGTGATCAGTCGCTATGCCGCCGCGTTCGGAACCTGGGCGAATAACGGAACCATCGTGATTGGC
>JBBIRG010000355.1:0-3219 GCA_037441945.1 Bacteroidota bacterium
ACAAGTCGGCGGGTCGAAATGACACCCTTCGGGTAATTTGGGGTATAGTCAAAGCAAGGCAACCCGATAAGCGCTTTTTAATATCAATGTCCATTTAATTATGAAACAATTAGTAAATATACAGGATGCTCAACTATATCCGCGTGCAATTCGCAATTACTTTTACGGCAAGCTCATCCGCCACGCATTGGGTTGAATAACAGAAAACGATAGCCGGCCCGGAGTAATATCAGATTCACAGAAAAAAAAACCTCCGGCTAACCCGTCAGTAATTTGTCGCGGCGAGTGCGCCGGCCGCGTCATCGTCCCAACCGTAGGAACTTAACGCGTAACATCCCAGCGCCAGAAGCAACACCGTTTCCGCCGCATCATCGGCCTGCTTCACGATGACCGTTGCTCGGTTCTTGAGTCCGATTCTGATTTGAAATTCAATCAGGATCGTGCGGTCAAATTTCTGCCAGGCCCAGATCTGGTGCCAGAAGCTGACATTGATCAGGTCCAGAACCTGTCCGTCGGGTCGTTTATAATTCAGAAGGCCGCCCCATTTGTTTGAAAACGGAAGATGCATCAGGTCTTCCGCGCTGTTGAAACCGCGGATGGAAATATACGGATGCCAGAAACCCATCCGTTTGAACGACCACCGGCATCCTAAAAAATCGATTTCCGCAACGGTTCCCGTCGGTTTGGTAAAGCGGATTGAACCGATCAGTTCATCCGGCTGCGCAGTTCAAAATAGCGCTGGGTCAGATGCGGTTTCGAGAACTGCAGTTCCTGATAAAGAAGTTCCTGAATAGTCGGCTTCGTCATAATCTATCCTTACCCTTACTGATCGATCTAACCTGTTATAATATGCAAATTAAATTTTGATTTAGGAAATAATTTTTTACTTTCCGTCAATCATTTTTTTTAAGAGAGTTTACATGAAATATATTAAAATTATATTTAAAATATTAATCCTGTTTATCATTACCGTCCTTTGCGATTTCCTTGCCGGAACCCTGTATAAAAACCTGACGCAACCGCCGGAAATGTTTTACAAAGATCCGAAAATCGGGCTGAGGCATATCGCAAATATCAATAAAACTTCAGACTGGCCTGAAGCAAAAAACGGGCAGGTCATTTTCCGGACGAATAACCTCGGTTTTCGTGAAGATGAAGATACGCCCGTATTGAAAAAGGACGGTGCCGTTCGTTATATGGTTTTCGGGGATTCCCACACCGACGGGGTGGTGAATAACGCTTTTTCGTTTTCTAACCTTGCGGAAGAAGAATTAACAAGGCGCACGGGAAAGACTTATGAAATCATCAACGCCGCCAGCGGGCACACCAGCCTATACCAGCAAAGCCTGCATCTGGAAGAGTGGCTACATTTGCGGCCGGATAAAGTAATATTTGTTTTTTACACCGGAAACGATTACCTGGAAATTCAGTGGACGTTCATTCCCCATTCAGGACTGGATGAAAAGAATCAATTAATCGCCTTGTCCGCGGAAAATGCGCCATTTGATTGGACTGCGCGCAGCGTGATCCTGCGCGTGATCCGGCGGTTTGATAACAGCGTAAAAATGAAAGCGGAACGTATCAACCGCTACGCCGTCTGGCAGAGCCTGTCGCAGGCAAATTATTTTAAGGAAAATCCCGGATCATTTGAACGGTCTTCCCAGCTTCATGGCGCAACTCTGAAAAAAATCAAACGCCTCGCGGGTGAACACCGGTTTTCCTTGCTGGTTTTTGTTCTCCCGACGAAATACCAGATTGAACCGGAGACCGATTCTCTGTCGTTCCCCCGTCTAGAAGAACTCTACGGTTTGTCGTCTGAAGATAAGGCAGACGACCGTGTCCGGCTTGATTTTAAGGGATTACTGGAAAAGAACGAAATAGATATTATTGATTTTTATGATTCATTGAAAACAGCTGCGCGGAATCACCCCGACCGGCCGCTTTTTTGGAACAGCGATCACCATCTTAGCGAACGGGGACATGAGGAAATTGCGCGGATTTGGACGAAACTTGAAATGATGGCTTTGAAAAATAACCGGTTGCAAGAATGATTCAAATTGACACGGTGTTGACAGTGAATCAACCGGGCTGTGGGGATTACACGGCAATCTTCAGGACTTGATGAAGAACATCCCGTTTCAAAAAAATGACCGGCGTGATGAATATCAAATATCCGTTTTAAACTTTATGATTTCCTGTCAAAAAACGGATTTTTAGAAGTGATGGAAAGCGGAATGCCGTAGATGATTTTGATTTCGCTGCCTAGCAGGTTCAGCTCGCGCGCGGCCATGCCCACGGAATACATGATCCGGTTATCGACGCGCCGGTCCATGGCGACGCTTACCGCTGAACCGACGGCAATCCCGAGGTCGCCGGTGTTGAAGACGCAGGGATGATCCGTATGCAGTTTTTTTTCGTCGCAGTCTGCGAATCCGCAGAGGCGGCATCCTTTGATTCCCTGCGCGGCGATGGATGTTCCCATCAGGACAAGGACTTCGCAGGAGCGGATGTTATTGGCGTCGCGTATGAAAAAATCGCCGGCCTTCCCGGCCTGAGCCATTTCGTCCATTTTATCCGCCAGCAGATGAATGGTGTCTTTTAGAACATAAGCGAGGGCGAGATGATCGACGCCGCGACCTTTAGGAGCGGTGCGAGCGGCGGAAAGCATGGATTTCGCCACGCCGGTCAGGTATTCCACGCGGAACGATTCTTCGATGAACAGTTTGGGCATTGAATTATTTCTCCTGAATATATTGCGTCAGCATTTCGGCGATAAGCCGGACGCCGAATCCGGTAGCTTGGTTTTTCCCGCAATAGGCCAATTCTTCCTCAGTGTCCGCTGTTCCGGCAATATCAAGGTGCACCCAGGGCGTTTGGCCGGCGAAGGCTTTCAGGAACGCGCCGGCGTTGATCGCGCCGCCCCAGCGGTTGCCGGTGTTCTTCAGGTCGGCGACCGAACTCTTGATCACGGCGTCAATCTCTTTCCACAGCGGCAATTCCCACACGCGTTCGGACGTGATGGCGGATGCGCTGCGGATGCGCCGCTTCCATTCATCGGATGTGCCCATCATGCCGGCGGCGTAAGCGCCGAGCGCGACAACGCATGCGCCGGTGAGCGTCGCCAGGTCGATAATCGCTTCCGGTTTGAATGACCGCGCGAAACTGACCGCGTCGGCCAGCAGAAGCACCGTCGCGCCTGCGACCGGCGCGCCGGTAGTC
>JBBIRG010000356.1:0-3210 GCA_037441945.1 Bacteroidota bacterium
ATGATTGTTCTCCTGACTGAGATGCGCCAGAAGAATATGCCTCAGGCGGCTGTGATTGAGCGATGATATAAGTTCCGCGGCCTGGCGGTTGGACAAATGACCGTTCTGCCCCGCGATGCGTTCTTTCAGAGGCCATGCGTATGGGCCGTTCCACAGCATTTCTTCATCGTGGTTGGATTCGATCATCAGGATGTCGCTGTTATTCAGATGCTCCGCGACATCGGCAGGCGCCGTACCAAGATCAGTCGTGACGCTGATTTTACGGCCGTGAAAAGAAAACGTATAACCCACCGGGTCAACAGCGTCATGATTGACGGGAAAGGGCGTAATGTCAAGCCCGTCGACTGAAAAAGGCTTATCGGAAAAAACAACGGCGGTCTGCGTGTTTAAAAAACCGCTGATCTGAAGATACGTTTTCGACGTGCAGTAAACATTCATCCGGTGACGTTTGGTCATCACTTTTAGCGCGGAAATATGGTCGGAATGCTCGTGCGTAATGAAGACGTGCCGGATATCCTGAATGGACAGTCCGTTTGCGGCAAGCCGCCGGCTGATTTCGGTATAACTCAGTCCCGCATCAATCAGGCAATGTTGGCCGCCCGCCCTTAAATAAGAGACGTTACCCCGGCTTCCGCTGCCCAAAACACATAACGCGCAATTCTGTGGTTCTGATTTTTTCATCGGCCCTGTCGGATTCCTACTTATACAGCCAGTCCCCGGCTGCCCGGTTTGACAGCGGGCATTTTTTCCTCACGGCATAAAGGACATTGTTCCGGGTCATATTTTTCAACCGCCATGGAAAGAAGCGAAAAATGAGGGGCCGGAAAAGTTAATGTTCCGTCGCTGCGGTCAACGATAAAACCAACACCCATAATGATCGCGCCCGCCTGACGGCATAAATCGATCACTTCCAGCAATGACCCTCCAGTGGTCACCACGTCTTCGACCACAAGAACGCGTTCGTTTTTTTCGAGCCTGAACCCGCGACGAAACGTCATCGCCTTATTTTCCCGTTCAGCAAACACGCACCGGCAACCCAGCGCCGAGGCGACTTCATGCCCGACAATAATCCCGCCCATGGCCGGAGCCGCTACCGTTTGAATGCCCGCATTTCGGAAATGCCCGGCGATCTCCCCGCATAAAGTTTTTGCGTGAACAGGATACTGCAGGACCTGAGCGCATTGAAAATACGCGGGACTGTGCGCACCCGAAGTGAGTATGAAATGTCCGCTCAGCAATGCGCCGGTCGATTGAAATATTTGCATGATTTCCTGCCGGGTCATAACGCGCTCCGTTCTGTTCTCTGAAAATGTTTACCGGACCGAATAATTGCCGGAATGATACATCTGGCGGATGGTTCCGACTACATCAATAGTAAAATAATTTTGCTGAAGATAAGCGCCGACGGCCAGACCCAAAATCACAATCAGCCCGCCAAACACAATCGCCGTGCGCAGCCAGCTGATGTCATAAATAATCTTAAATATTTTGAACAGCCGCGTCATATGCCAGCCGATCACAAAAATCAGCGTCAGGACGGCTAAAAACAAAAATAAGTCAACCGAGAGAATGCGCTGAAAAATAATGACTAAAGGTATCAGAGCTATATAATGCGCGCTGCTCCAGTATCCGCTGATCAGCGACTGCTGAAACGAGAGATTGGCCCTGAACAACAGGTTGAATCCGTGAATGAAAACGGAAAGAACCAGCCACTTGGCAAAAAGGATGAAACTGACCGCGACAATGAACGAATCCGGCCGCCAGATCAGGCTATCCATCCATCCTTTCAAGCCAGGAAATACGAAATAGGTCGCCAGCAACTCATCAAAGATTTGATTGCGCCGCAATTCAAAAAACAAAATCGACAGCATCGTCGCAAGCGATACACTGCTCAGAAAGCCGATGATCATCGCAGGCCAAATCGCGATGACCCGGTTTTCGCGGACGTCGCCGAAAAAATTATTAATCTTGGTAATCGACCGAAAAATATGCCCGCCGAACTTCTCGCTGCGCCTGTAAAAAACGATGAATACAATCACGAGGATCAGCCCGATCACCGGATAGGTTTTCGGATGAACCGTTTCGAATGAACCGACGGGAATCGGATCGTATTTATCGCCCGTAAAAAGGGCTTTCGTAATGAAAAAAGCCATGCGCTCCTTGCGTTTATCCGTCAGAAGTCCCGTTGTGAAAACGGAGCCGTCTTCGTTCGGGTTCGCGTACGTATAGGGCCGGTTTACCGTAAAATCATTGAAGGACCGGATCAGGCCGCCCGCGAATCGCAGTTCCTGCACGCGCTTGAACATATCAGCGATGAATTTCGCCTGGTATTTAACTGAAGTCGGATCGCTGTAACCGTTTTGGTTGTTCGTGAAAACATGCGCCCCGAATATCACAGCGACAGCGGGATTTTTGAAATCGTTCCGTACTAAAAAAGTATTAACCGCGTTCAGATCATTGATGCGCAGGTCCATAAGAACAATATCCGCGCTCTCAAGTAACTGATCGTTCTGACCGCCAAACCCGGACGTCGCGAAAACCGGGCGTCGGTCGCAGGATTTAATAGTTTGGGTTATGGTCTGGTAATAATCCCGAGCTCCATCCTGGCCAAAGTCGAGGTTTTCACCGACGCCCCAGGCTAAAATGCACGGATGATGGCGGTCATACCCGATCATCATTCGGTAATAATTTTTTATGTCCTCGGTCAGCCCTTCTTCGTTCAGCATATCCTTCGACATATATCCGATCGGGAACTGGTAAAACAGTAAAAATCCGTAGCGGTTGCAGAGCTCCAGAAAATACGGATGCGGAGGATGATTCCTGAAATAAATGGTATTCGCTCCTAATTCCTTGATACGGATCAGGTCCTGCTCCATCACGGCAAAGTTGAGCGTATTGCCTAATCCGTAACTGTCTTCATAATATTCAACACCGGAAAGAACAACCGACTGGGAATTAATGATGATCTTTTTGTTCACGACTTCGGTTTTCAGGATTCCGATGTTCACTTCAACCTGGTCGGCCAGCGTGTCGGAGATCATCAGGGATAATACCATGCGGTAACGGTAAGGACTTCCGGGATTCCAGAAAACCGGCTTGTCGATCTGAAAACGCGACTCGATAGCCGACATGTTGCCCATCAGCAGAATATTATCCTCATTGCGTTCACGGATTTTCGGCGTCTCCCAGGCTGTTCGGTATTTCTTGTAG
>JBBIRG010000357.1:0-3198 GCA_037441945.1 Bacteroidota bacterium
ATTATTGCTATTATAATGATTCAGAATATTTGATAAAATTTCCGAAAGGAATCTTTTTATGAAAAACAAACCGGAAAAAACAAAACCTGAAAAGGAAATGGATAGTCTGATCCGGCTTCGGCAGAACATTCTGATGTTTGGTCTGAATTCAGAACCCACATCCGCGAATATTGTCGCTAAACGCCTGCATTTGAAGGAGAATACAAAAAACATTTCAACGATCAAGGCAATCCTGGAAAAATTAGTCATCGAGCACAAGGTCTACCGAAGTGGCAACCGGTACGCCATCGACTTCCGGGGCGGACTTGACCTGATGAAAAATTTTTGCATTAAAATTTCAAAGGAAAACTACAAAATCAATAATTTCGTCTTTGAAAACATAGCCTCGCGGCATCCTTAAAGGCTTTACCCATAATCCCTCTCTTTTGTTAAAGGAAAGCGGCCTGATGATAATCAGCCGCTTTTCTTTTTGGATTGAATGGGTAACTAATCGCGGAGTTCGCAATGGGTTGAATGGTTTTTTCTTTTCGCGGTCTTCGCGGGCTTTGCGGTAAAAACCATTTAACCGCCCCGCTTTACGGGACAGGCAGAGATCGCAGAGTCCGCAAAGGTTTAACATGTTTTTTTTTTCGTGTATTTCGCGCCTGTCCTGGACGTAGTCGGGATGTTTCGCGGGCAATGGTTTTCTTTGCGCGCTTCGCGGCTTAGCGGTTAAAAATTTTCCTCCGCGTCTCTCCGTTCTGGCGAGAAAGGAATTAATCCGCAGAGGACAACTGGAAATCAAATACTGCAAATTACCGGCTTTGATTCGCTTTGCGCTTCAACTTACTAAATTTCAAATGATTTGCCGTCCTCGCATCGAGATTAAAATAACTGATTAAAATCTGCAGCTGTTGCGTAAGTTTTTCTAGGTCTTCCGCGGCATTCGCAATCTGAATAATCGATCCCGCGATCATCTGTGTAGCCTCGTCAACATTCTTGATGTTATTAGCGACCTGTTCGCTCGCCTTAGACTGTTCATTGGACGCTGCGGCGATCTGGGCGATCATTTTGCTGAGGTTCTGCGTGGTATCAACAATCTGCTGCAGCGCGTTCCGGGCACGGTCCGTTGCGCTAAGCCCCGATTCGACTTCAGTTCGTCCGTTATCCATCAGGTGAGTGACTTCGCCGACATGGTTCTGCATTTTGACGATCAGGTCGTTAATTTCCAGCGTGGATTTTCCGGTGCGTTCCGCCAGCTTCTGGATTTCCGAAGCCACGACGGTAAAACCTTTTCCTTTATCGCCCGCGCGGACCGCTTCCACGGATGCGTTCAGAGCTATAAGGTTAGTCTGTTTGGTGACTTCGGTGATGATCTGCGTTATCTTGCCGATCTGCGCGCTGCTGATACTCAGCGCATTGACCATTTCCGATGCCTTTTTCACGCTGTCGGCGATCTTGTTCATCCCAGTCACCGTATGGTCGATGACATGCATCGCGTCCTCGGCCGTCAGCTGGGCTTCAACGGACATATCCTTCGTGGCATTCGCGTTCTGCGCGTTCTGCAGAATGGTCCTCGTCATTTCCTCGATTGCCGCCGCCGCGCTGGAAGTTTGCGCCGTCTGATTGCGGGCTTCCCCGGCAATTTGTTCGGTGCTTGCCGAGATTTCCTTCGCCGATGTTGACAGGGTGTTGCTCGCCTGGGTCAATTCCAACACTGTCTTTCGGACCGAGGCGGTAAACTTGTCAAACGAGCGCGCCATATATCCGATCTCGTCTTCCCGTTTCAGATCCATTACCGTATTCAGGTTGGCTTGGTCCATCATGGTCGCGACGTTCCATATCGGTTTGGAAATCCTGCCCGAAAGAAACGTAATTGTCAGTACGATCAGTATAATGCATACAAAACCGATGATACCGATAATCAGAACGATAGTATTGATCGCTGAAAATAAATCCGATTTCGCGGCAACAGCAACAAACGTCCACTGACCGGTTTTTATCGGGGTATGATACATAATGGCGTCGGTTCCGATAAATGGATCCACATAATCGATTTCTCCCTGCGGCCGTATCCGGATGGTATCTAATAACGTTTGAAAGAGCTTATGCTGTTTATCGTTTCCGAAGTCAGCGATCGTTTTTGACCCGACGTAACTTTTGTCCCTGAACGAAACCAGCGTTCCTTCCCGGCTGATGAGGAATGCGTATCCGTTATCCAGAATTTTTATTTCGCTGATTTCACGGTCGATATCATCGAGAAGAACATCCACCCCTCCGATGCCGGCAAATTTCCCGTTATAGCGTATTGGCGCGATGCACGACGTCATGATCACGCCCTCATCAAGGTAAGGTTCCATGATGATCATCGAATCCGCGTCGCGGGGAATCGCGTACCAGTCCCATTCCGGTTGACCCGGCTCAAGCGGGGTAAAACAGCTTTTTACGGACACATTACTATATACCCGGTTCCAGTACAATCCGAATCTGCCAAAATAGCTCAGCGTGTCTTTCATGTAAAGCCGGTCTTTGCCATCAAAGGCGTTCGGTTCAAAGCCCACGTAAGTCCCCAGCAATTGCGGATGCTGATCGAGTATTGCCTTCAAAAAAGCGCCGACTTCGTTACGGTCCTTGCCTTTGTAATGTTCCATTACATTGACCAGCGTATAGGCGATTGCCCGGTTGGATTCCATCTGGGCGTTAAACTGCGCGGCATAGCGCCGTACCGTATCGCGCAGCTGTTTTCGCGACAGGGTCTGCATATTGTCATAAAGAAAATAGTATCCGATAACCCCGGTCAGCAATGAAATCAGTACGATAATCGGAATAATATAAAGAATAAGGCGGGTGCGTATGCTGATATACATATCCTTCTCCCTGATCTGATCATCTGAATGGTCTGTTCATTAAACGGAACCTGTTAAGAAAGGAAACCTGATTTAAAGATAATCAGACCCTTACAGAATTTCAAATAAAATATTCTGATTTTATGGAATACGGTTTTATTCAATAAACGATTAACAATTCATGAATGGCTGAGAGATGCCTCAGTTGATACAAAAAATGGGATATTCATGAAAGCTCTATCATCTACTCAATCATAAACTGAAGAAAAATATCTTCAATAAAGATTACTCATATCTGAGCGATTCCACCACATTGGCTTTTGCCGCGCGCCAGGCCGGGTAGAATCCGAATATCAGCCCCACTGCGAGCGAC
>JBBIRG010000358.1:0-3180 GCA_037441945.1 Bacteroidota bacterium
CGCTTTTCAGCCTGACCAGATCGCGGAAACGGATGTAATCCTGGTCGGAAAAATCCGCCTCACGGGTCACCAACTGCATATGGGCAGTTGTTCGGGTGTTTATTTTATGTAAGGGGCTGTTCATTCGCGTGTTCGGTAATCCAGTGGCTTTCTTGATCGGTTAAAACGCTTTTCATATCCACAAGCGTAACCCACAGGTCCTGATATACTGCCGTACCGGCAATGTATTTGCGGTTTAACACGACATCGGAATGTATATGTTCAGATATCTGGTCATTATGAATATCGATAACTTCATGGACCTGATCGACAGCTAAACCGACCATAAGCGATCCAAGACGGATCACGATGATTCGGGTTTTGATTGAGACCGCTGTTTTCCCCAGCCCGGCTCTTTGCTGGAAATCGACAACCGGAAGCATATATCCACGGAGATTGATTACGCCCATGACAAAAGAAGGCAATTCCGAAACGGCATGAAAGGTCACCATTCTCAGAATTTCCCGTGTATATTTGAGCGGGACGGCATAGCGCCTTCCGGAAGCGCTGAACAACAGATATTTTTCCATCATAGAAATTTCCATCGTAGTCGTTAATTATTCGTTCTTCATTGTACTATCGTGCGGCAACCGGATTCTTTCTTTCTGTTTTCCAGTGAACCGCGTCGGCGAATTCCCTGATCAGCGACAGGGACTGGTTTTGCTCGAGAATGTTTCCGGTAACGACAAATGACGCGCCGGCTTCGACTTTTTTTCGGGCGTCTTCCGGGGTGCGTATTCCGCCTCCGGCGATGACCGGAATGCTGATGTATGAGGTTACCGCTTCGATCATTTCTTCAGGAACGCTGTACAGGGCGCCGCTGCCGGCCTCAAGGTAAATCATTTTCATGCCGAGATACTCACCGGCCATGGCGTGCGCCACCGCGATATCCTTCTTGTCGCGAGGTATCGGCTTGGAATGGCTCATAAACTCCGCCGCGGTCGTCCGCCCCGACTCGATCAGCATGTAACCCGTGGGAATCGCTTCGATGCCCATTTTGCGGATGATCGGCGCCCCCAGCACCTGCGCGCCGATAAGGTACTCCGGATTCCGGCCGCTGATCAGGGATAAAAAAAGCACCGCGTCGGCGTATTCCGACAACTGAATAGTGCTTCCCGGAAAAATGATCACCGGGATATCGCACTGGCTTTTAACGGTCTGAATGGTCGCGTTGAAACGGTTCGAGATCAATAAACTGCTACCGACAAAAACGGCGTCCACGCCGATATCCACGCAGGTTTCAATCGTCTGCCGGGTTTCGGCCTCCGTGCGCTTGTCCGGATCGATCAGTACCACGTATCCGGAACCCTTACGGTCGCGGACCTGAATTAATTTTTCATATACGGTCATGCCGTTTCCCTGTTAGTTTTTATGCTCTTCGAGCTTAAACCGCTCGACAAGTGTTTTAAGTTGTCTTGTCAAGCCGGCCAGTTCTGTGGTCTCAATATTGATTTTTTTTATTTCCTCAGCAGTCGTTTTGGCGATGGACGCGATATTTTCGATATTGTTCGAGATTTCCTCGGCGGTGCGGTTTTGTTCCTGTGACGATGACGATATGCTCGTAATCATTTCCATTACCTGGTTATTGGCCTGGAGAATATCGCTGAACGCCTCGACGGTCTTATTGCCCAATTCCCTTCCGCGTTCTACTTCCTTGGTTCCGCGTTCCATGGAACGGATCGCGTTGGCCATCGCTTTCTGTATGGTTTCGATAAGCTGCTGGATTTCCGTGGTAGACTGGTTTGTCCGCTCGGCTAATTTCTTAATTTCATCGGCGACGACGGCAAATCCTTTTCCGTACTCGCCGGCGGTCGCGGCTTCGATCGCGGCGTTGAGCGACAGAAGATTGATCTGGTCGGTAATATCATTGATCACTTCAAGGACGCGCCCGATCTGGGCCGTGGTTTTTCCAAGTTCCAGGATCGTTTGGGCTGATTCGCTTACGACAGTTGATATTTTTTCATAGCCTTTTTTCGTGTCGTTGACCACGTACCGGCCGATGCGAACCGCCTCATGCGCCGATTTCGTCAGTTCAACCGCGTCGTTCGTATTGGAAGAATTCTGCACAATCGTCGCCGACATTTCTTCCGCGGCTACCGCAACCACTGTCGCTTTGTTGGATTGCTGCTCAGCGCCCGAGGCAACCTGAGTCGCGTTGGCGTTAATCATCACTACCGAATTATTGATCTGTTCTACCGTTACGGCGATACGTTTGATCATATCCTGCAATTTTCCGACAAATGCGTTAAACGCCTTCGCCAGATCGGCCATTTCATCTTCGGTATGAATGTCGATTCGTTTGGTCAGATCGCCCTCTCCTTCAGAAATATCCTTGAGCCGTTCGACGATAGTTGTGATCGGATTAACGAAAATCTTACTGAGTCCGAAAGCCGCCGCGATGCCGCCGCCGACTACAAAAAGGAAAATGACGACGCTGAAAATAATCTGTTCTCTCAGCTGTGAATAAATTGGATCGGTTGACGTCCCTAGCGCCAACAGACCGATCTCATTTCCCACATTGTTGACTACCGGAATCACATAACACATGTCGTTTTCGCCCTCGAAAATGTAATTTTTCTCTTTTGTTTTTTTCCATGCTTTGATTTCTTGTTCAAGGAAAGCCAGTACTTTTTTTTCATCTTTTCCCTGACGAATATAGGCTAAAAAAACGTTACCCTCCACGTCGTAGGAAACGATGAAATCCAGGTTGGCTTTGACCGCGGAGTAAGCGTCATTCACGGAAGCTTTGTCTCCGAAATCGAGTCCAGGCGCGATGCTTTTGCTTGTAATCTCGCCTTCTCGCATCAGAAATTCTTCCTGCATGGACAATGAGGATGAGTGCATTTTTATCGTAAAGATCAGCGTTACCATTATGATGAAAAAAGCGGCAAATGAGGCCATGGTCCAGATCAGCTTTGACCGCAGATTCAGGTTAAGAAAATATTTAAACATGGCTTACTCCATCCGGCAAGGTTATAGCGGTTTATGTGTCATTAATAATTTTTTTCCTGATACAGAACTGATTCGTGAACGGTTATCCGCTTGACGGTTCTGTTCCGATTAACGGACAGGCTGACCAGGTTATCGCGAATCTGCGCGCTGTCTTTCTCAAGCCATTTTCGGACCCGTTCTTTTTCGAGA
>JBBIRG010000359.1:0-3156 GCA_037441945.1 Bacteroidota bacterium
CAGATCGACGACATTTGCCGCAATTATATCAAAGAGCACGGGTACGGCGAATATTTCATTCACCGCACCGGCCATTCCATTGGCGAGGAAGTGCACGGCAACGGTGCAAATTTAGACAACCTCGAAACCAAGGATAATCGCCGTATCCTGCCGCGCACCTGTTTCTCGGTCGAACCCGGCATTTATTTCGTCGGCGATTTCGGTGTGCGCAGCGAGATCAATGTGTATATCACCGACAAGAATGACGCTTTAGTCACGGGCACGCCCCTGCAGCAGGAAATCCTTGCGATCATGAAATAATAATCCGCAATAAATCAGGCTTTGAACTGTTTCAAAGCCTGATTTACTTTAATCAAATCGCGGGAATCCACAGATATATCTTGAACATTCCGAAAGCGAATCATGGATAAACTTGAAGAGACGCGGATTTCATCGGAAACGCTTGTTGCGGGAATTCTGCTGAAGGCCTGGCGCGATCAGGTGCGTCTCCCTGATGGAACCACAGGTATCCGCGAATACATCCGTCATCCCGGCGCCGTGGTCTTGGTACCGCTTTTCCCTGACGGCAGCACAATTTTGATCCGGCAGTTCAGGTATGCGCCCGGAAAGACGTTCACCGAACTGCCGGCCGGAAAACTCGACGGAAAGGAACCCCCGGAGAAAGCCGTTCAGCGGGAACTCGCAGAAGAAACCGGTTACACTTGCCGCAGGATGATTCCACTCGCGGATTTTTATCCCTGCATCGGCTACAGCGACGAGCGGATGTGGTTATACATCGTCATAGGACTGGAACCCGCCGAAGCCAAAACGGACGATGACGAGTTTATCATCCGCGAACGCATGCCGTTCCCGCAGGCCGTTCAAATGGTTTACGACGGAGAAATCAGCGACATGAAATCAATGCTGGGCATACTCCTCGCCGATCATTACCTGCGGAATAACTCTCTTCATTAACAGGCATGGCTTGCTCTTGCAATGATTAGCCAAAGAAGATCATGAACAACGATTCAAAATGGAATGACGACGAGGAAGAAAAAGACGAACCATGGAAACGGGACCATGACGCATGGAAATCGGGCGGCCAGTCAGACAGTACTGGCGATCCTGCGGTTTCATCCGGCTCGCTGAAGGACGAAGCTCCGGTCTGGAATGAAGACCGCTGGGAGCGTTTTATCCATCAAATGGATAAGAGCGGCCGGCATATCATCGCGTATTACGAAAAATTCTGGAATTTCGCGGAACGCGACCGTATGGTCGAGGAAGCGATGGCGCTGTATTGCGTCCGAGAGGCCTTCCGCGAAATGTACCCCGGACATCAGAAAGAGTATTATCTCCGGTTTTACCTCCTGCCTGAACTGCTTGACATGGGCCTGAACGCGATGGATTACCAGGATTTTTTCCATGCCAAGGAACGAACGCTGTCGAAGCAGTACCCATTCCGCGTATGCCGTGATTTTTACCGGCAATGCAAATACTGGTTTTTGGGTCTTCCCGGTCATTTGCGTTCGGACATGATCAAGGAAGGCGTCCTTCATCACGCGCTGATCGTCTGCACAAAAATAGCAGGCGGACACATCATGGGCTACCAGCCGTTCACAATCGGCGGCAATATCGTCCTTTGCCGTATGGCTCTTCGCGAAATGCAGTCTGCCGGAGTAGCTCTACGCGCAGTTTACGATGCGGGGCTAATGAATGAGGCCAATTACGATTATCTCTCAAAATCGCGCCACGAAGCGAAAAATAAGCTCGCCTTTCGCATCGTCGAGTTGCGCGATAAACTGACCCCTTTTCTTTTCTGACAAAACGCGCCGCAAAGATTCGGAAACCAATGCCACAAAGATACGAATAATAAATAATAATTAGTGTCTAGTGACTTTGTGGCGATATTCATTTTGTTTTTAAGTTTAATTATGACCCGACTGCTGATCCGGAGATTGCTGTCCGCTATTCCCGTATTATTCGGGCTTCTGACGATCACTTTTTTTGTGATCCGCCTTGCTCCCGGCGACCCATCGGCGCTGTACCAGGATCCTTCGATCGACCCTCAGGCGATAGATGCGCTGCTGGAGCAAATGGGACTTGAAGAACCGCTTCCGGCGCAGTACGGGAAATGGCTCGGTATTATTCCGCCATTCAGGGGCGTTTTCCAGGGCGAATGGGGCATGTCGTTCAGCCGCCGGCAGCCGGTTTTTGAAGTCATCGCCGAAACCGTACCCAACACGCTTCTTCTGACAGTGACCGCTTTATTGATTGACCTCCTTCTGGGCATGACGGCGGGCATTCTCGCGGCAATAAACCGTAACCGCTGGATTGATCATGTCGTCCGCTCGGCGGGATTGTTCTTTTATTCCATGCCTCATTTTTACTTCGCAGTCATGCTGGTTTTCGTGTTTTCTCTTGGGCTTGGATGGCTTCCCGCGACGCAGATGCATTCGGTGAATGCGGACTTGATGACGAACTTTGAATATTTTTTTGATGCGCTCCGTCACCTGATTCTTCCAGCGCTGGCATTGGGCATTCCCGCCGGAGCCTCCACGGCGCGTTACCTGCGCAATCATCTGCTCGAAACGCTTCAGCAGGATTATATCCGTACCGCCCGCGCCAAAGGGCTGACCGAACGCGCTGTCATATTCCGTCATGCCCTGCCGAACGCGCTTCTTCCAATGATCACTCTGCTGGGACTATCTGTGCCTTTCTTGCTGAGCGGAGCGGTGATCGTTGAAGTGGTATTTGCCTGGCCGGGCATGGGACGCGTCACCGTGGATGCGATCTTCACCCGAGACTATCCCCTGATCATCGCCAACACATTCGTCGCAGGAACCATGGTCATCGCCGGCAATCTTATAGCCGATTGCCTCTACGGATGGGCTGACCCGAGAATTCGCGTTTAACCCGAAAAGATTCTTTTTTATATCTGACAAACTTCAATTGATTAATAAACAATTCGGAATTATATTCCCCTTAAAAAAGAGAATCCTTATGTCCGTAAATACATCCGTCAAAACCAAAATATCCCGCGTGCTGGAAAACAACGGTTTTATCGTCGTGCTGGCGCTGCTGTCCATGTTTCTTGGTATGCTGCCGCTGATCCACTATGTTCTTTTACCGTTTGAGTTTTTCACTACTTTTGTACACGAAGGCTGCCACGCGATCGCC
>JBBIRG010000360.1:0-2740 GCA_037441945.1 Bacteroidota bacterium
ACCACTCTGCGGGCCCGGACTGGTTCCCGCATACAGCGGATCATTCGGTATATAGCTTAAATAATGCATCCGTTTCGGTTCGGCGTAGTCCACAGAAATATCTTTTGTCAGCATTTCGGCCGCGAGGTACTCGTTTGCGCCGGACTGCAATTCGGCATAATAGATATGATCCAGGCGGTACTTTGCATTAACGGAAGAAAGATTTTTTATTGATGAAACCACCGGCGTCAGCTTCTGTACTCCCGCCCGTTGCAATTGAGCGTTGAGCAAGGGTTGGCTTGTCGTTGCCGTTTCTTTGGTAACGCTTACGCCGCTTTTGAATTTAACCACCAGGACACCCGGAACAAGCGGCGTGTTCTTTTCCTGCCATTCTTTGAGCAACGAGAGCTTTGTTTTTTTATCTGCTCGAACGCGGTCATCGGTCCGGTTGACTTTCAATGCCACCGATTCGCGGACTTGCCAGAATAAAATTCCGGCGATGACTGCCGCTGTTAAGGTTAACATAACCGGCATCCTGTTTTTACCTGACCGTTTTTTCATGACATTTCCTTTTTTGTTGGATAACTTTTTTTCGGCGCTATGATAAATAATTTTCAAGACAATTGAAACAATTATTTTTCATTCAGCCGGCTGGTTGAATCATCTAAAAATCCTTTTGTTCCCGTAATTTGATTAAAACACGGTGACGCAAAGAATACAACCCTAGCCATTCTGCTGTTGAATCTTGACGATATTTTTTTTATTATTTATTTAAATGTCTTCTGGAACGAATCATGAAAATTAAAATCACAAGAAACATTGCCCATGAAAAAATTCATTATCACGGTTCCGGACGAGATAATCCGGGTTGGAGGAAAAAAAGACGAGCAATCGAGGAAAAGCATCCCCGTTACAAAAGAACTGATTGCGGAAGCTCTGACTTTAAACGATTATCATGAAAACCTGTATTTCGACGGCGCCGTGAAGGTTGAAGCCGTGAACGAATAATTCGAATTGCAATTCTTAGTATTTTACTGATAATGAAAGTCCGAAAACATCTTCTCAATTTCTCATTATAAAGTTATCCGTAATTCCAACCAGTAAGCCTGCCATCAGTAAATCGTAACACCAGAATTGCTCAGCTTGCATTATTTTTCCGACGAAAATCCTTCCCCGGAATGATAAACAATGCCGGCACTCAACGCCGCAGAACCGTTCATTGGTTTAGTTTTAGCGTATAAAACATACGGCGCGATGCGCAAATCTATGGCTCGTGATAAACGAATATCTATTCCGATTCGTACATCGCCATAAATGCCGGTTTGCTTGCTCAGGTTTTTTCTTTTTTCGCATTCTTTCTGAGAAAAAGAACCTACCTCAAAAATTGGTTCAAAGAAAAAATAACCTGCTGATATATCAATAAATGGCCTGAATGCGCCATTAAAAAAATAATATCCCAAACGGGGGCCAATCGTATACATATCCACTGTTCCGAAATCAAACGGCTCAGGGTATACCGGATTAAATGTATCTCGGTGCGAGAAGTGATAAAATCTTCCGGAAATACCGGCTTTAAATTTTTCTGTTACCATATAACTGATAGAAACAAACAAACCCTCTTCATTATATATTTTTTTACTTTTATTCCACGACGTGTTATCAAATGTAAACCGGCCGTCGGGAGAATAATAGATCGAGGGCTCGATCAGCCATCTTCCCGGGGACTTCACCGGTAAATCTGTTTTTTCGGTCTGTACAATCAATGTCGTTTTCCCCTTCGGCGGCTGTTTCCCCGCGAATATAAACGCGATCTGGCGCATCACATCGAGCATGCCGTCGATTTTTCCCTGATAATCCATCGTTTCGGTTTTTTCGATTTTTCCGGTTGTCATGTCCACCATTCGCAGGCTGACCGTCCATGTATCGCCGACTTTACCGATATCGCCGGTAACGACCGCTTCCACGCCGAGCAGTTGACCGACTTCCACCGCGCATTCCGCGGAATTACAATTATCGGACAGAATGAAATCCTGTTCTTTCAAAATGTTGTCCATTTTATCGCGCTCGAGAACGTTGAATACTTCGGTCTGCACGAGCATATCGCGGAATCGTTTTGTAAGCGTGATCACTTCGCTTTTCTTCAGTTCACCGGATGAGACGAGTTCAAGAACCGCGACGGGTCGCTTTTTTTCCTGGGCATATCCGGTAATAGCAATACAGATCAGCATACATGATAATAAATGTTTCATGGCGATCTCCGGAAATTAATATTTTAAAAAAGAAATATCAGAAATCCGTTCGGTATGAATATTCAAGAAAAAAATCATTTTTAAATAACCACGGGCTTTTCCGCTTTAACATTACCTGAATGTAACACTTTTGTTCCGCTTAATCAAGACGGGCAGTTCATCTTTCTGTTGAGCCGCGCGAACGGCTTTATGCAGTTTTTCAGCGAACATTTCTTTGGACGGCAGATTCGTCAGGTATTCGGAGACTTTGATCCGCCCTTTCGGCAAAAATAATAATTCAATCTGCTCTTTCCCTTTTTCGGAACAAAGAATCAATCCCACCGGCGGATTCTCATTTTTGTCCATATCGTTTTTTTCAATATACCGCAAGTACAATTCCATCTGACCCTTGTATTCGGCTTTGAATTTTCCGAGTTTCAGATCCATGACGACAAAACACCGCAGTTTACGGTGATAGAAAAGTAAATCGATGTAATAGTCGTCATGATCAACCGTTATTCGTTTTTGTCTTG
>JBBIRG010000360.1:2755-3145 GCA_037441945.1 Bacteroidota bacterium
TGCTACAAAATGAAAATCGTTGCCGAATTCAAGAATGAATTTCTCAAGCGCGTTCAGAATTCCTCTTTCCAGATCACGCTCGCTAAACGTGTCAGCAAGCTCAAGAAAGTCGAGCACGTAAGGATCTCTGAAAACCAATTCGGGAGTCATTTTGTCGGTTTCTTTTAATTCCTTTAACTGCAGCGCGATTGTTTTTTCAGGCAATTTGGATAATGCGGTTCTTTCGTAAAGCATGCTGTCGATACGCTCCTGAAGCGTTCTTGTGCTCCATCTTTCCTTTAGACAAAAAACAGCGTAGAATTTGCGTTTCAGGTCATCCTTTATCGGAAGGATAGTCCTGATATGAGTCCAACTCATATCGCAAAATTCTCCACGCAATGCGTGGAGAAT
>JBBIRG010000361.1:0-3141 GCA_037441945.1 Bacteroidota bacterium
TGGCCGAGTCTTCATCGTTCGCCAGCCGCTCTATCGTCCACGCGTAAAGCGTTGACAGCAGTTCCGCCTGTTTCGGAGACCGCCGCTGAAGTTCGTTCACCATCGCCTCCATCCGTTCCGGTTCATCGAGAAACGCCGGCGACAACTCCACGACTTTTTCAAACCGTGGCGAAACTTCCTGTCCGCCGATACGCTCATCCTGATGAATGATCCCCATCTGCGCCAGTTCGCCTAAGTGTTTTTTAATAGCGATGCTTTTTATTTTTTTCTGCAGTTCCTTCAACGTCAGGCTTTTGTAAACCATCAGCGCGCTAAGGATTTTAGCCTGAACCGGTTTGGAACGGCGGATGGCGTTGATCTCAAATTCGCCGACGGCGGCTTTCAGGGTAATGACGATCTCGGATTCCTGATGAATGCCCGGCGGCAGCATCGAGTGCAGAACCATCCCCAGCGGCGCGATGTAGTAATCCGAGATCCATTCCGCCAGGCGGATTAATTCATGGGAAAAAACGGGAAACAGGTCGATGCAATCGATCAGCGGACTCGGTTTTTCGACCGGCGACTTGTCCGTGACCCGAAACACATAACCGGTCGTTTTTTTCCTCCCGAACGGGGCAAGCGCGCGCATGCCGGTCAAATCGACGGATTGTAATTTTTCCGGAATGGCATACGTAAAAACCCGGTCGAGCGCGACCGGAAAAACGACCTGTGCGTATTTCGGGTTGTTATGTTCCATGCGAGCAGTATATTCGGGTCATGACGCCGGCGGCGAAAGCCGGTTTTCCTTCAGCGGAATTTTTACGGTCACTTCCGTTCCCTCATGATGAACACTGCGAATCTGGACGGTACCGTTGTAGGGCTGGAGGATATTGTACACTTCATACAAACCCAGCCCGTAATTTTTCAGGCGCTTTTTGGTCGTAAAAAACGGTTCAAATAACATTTCCTGTTGTTCCTGCGGTATTCCAATTCCGTTATCGCGGACGGCTATGACAACCCAATCATCGCCGCTGAGGGTCTGAAGATCCGTATTCAGGTGAATTCTTCCATCGTCCGGAAACAGAATCCCTTCGTGGACGGCCTCGGCGATCGCCTCATACGCGTTGACCATGATGTTCCATACCGCGTTATAGAATACTTTTCGGTTTCCGAAAAAGACCGGGACATTGCGGATGTCCTCGTGGATTTTCACGGTCGGATTCTGCGATCGGAGCGTAGCGGCGCACTCCGCGAGCAGATCGGGCAGGAAAAGGTCGCCCATGTGTTTTTCGTCGTAATAGGAAAGGTCTTTAAAGTGGCGGATGATTTCGCGTATGCGCATGCTTCCTTCCACGGCCGAATCGATCGCCGATACCAGGTCGGGTAAGCTGATGCGTTCCAGCCGACGAAGTTGCCCGGGATGGTCTGCCAGCAGGGTCCGCAGGTCGCCGATGAGTGCGCTGAGTTCTTCGAGCCAGGTTTTAATGTAATCGACGTTGCCGTAAACATAGGACAGCGGGTTGTTGATTTCATGGGCAATCCCGGCCGCAACGCGTGAAAGCGCGCCCAATTTTCCCTGGTATATAATTTTCGCTTGCTGTTCACGGATCGTCATGTTCTTTTCCTCCAGCTGGCGGTTCATCTCTTCCAGTTCCTCCTGACGACTTTTCTGGATGCGCTCATACCGGAAAGCCATGATGGCCATGCGTGTCCGGGCGTGAAACTCCGTGCGGTTCAGCGGCTTGAAAATGAAATCATCGGCGCCGGCGCTGAAAAAACCGCGCATGATCTTCATATCGCTGTTCCCGCAGGTAACGATCAGCGGAACGTTTTCGTAACGGCTGTCAGCGCGGATATTCCGGCAGAGCGTTATGGCGGGTACATCCTGAAAATCAGCGTCAAGAATCATCAGATCCGGTAACGGCATTCCCGGTTCCGCAAACGATGACAGGCTCTCGGAAACTTCCCTGCCGGAGCGGGCAATGCGGATGCCGGGATCGGTTATAACATCTATATTGACCTGTTCCAGTAAGGCTTTGACCAGTAAACCCGACGCTCTGTCGTGATCAATAACAAAATAGGCCATAGTTTTCCGGCGTTTAATATCTCCTCAATTTATAAAATCACGAATACAATATCCACTTGTTTATTTTCGGTTGGGGTAGACGGAAAAACCGCATTCCGTCTACAGAATATCGGATTTAAAAAAACATCCGCAACAATCACGGCGCCGGTTAAACCGTTACCGTTTCATGCGGTATTATAAAAAGCGCTAAAAGGATATTTTGTTGTTTTAAATGAAAAATCTTTTTTTTAAATTCCGTACCAGCTATAAACATGAGGGTAATATGTCCGACAAAGACTGCATCTTATGTGTCGATGATGACGCGCTGATACTCAGGTCGTTAAAGAAACTCTTCGAGCTGGATTATGAGGTTTTAACAACTCTTGATCCTTTCGAGGCGCTGGATCTCGTACGGGACCAGCCGGTGAAACTGATTATATGCGATCACCGTATGCCGAAAATGAACGGACTGCAGTTTTATATGAAGGTCATGGATATGTATCCCGGAAAACCGGTTTACAAGATTATCTATTCGGGATATTCTGAGATGGAAAAAGACATGTACAAGATGATCCAGGCAAAAATTATTGATGAGTTTGTTACGAAAACCTGTACAACCGAAAAACTATTTGAGACCGTCGGGAATGGCATCCGGTCGGTGAAATGATCCATTACACTCTGAGGCAAGGGAGTCTGTTTATGAAGGCATTCGTACGAATGGTATGGCTGTCGGCAACGGTTTGGTTCGCGGCCTGCCCGGCCGCGGCGCAGAAGGATTCGCGAATTTTCAAGCCCATGGCGACGGATGAGGGCATGTCGTATACCAGCGTGTATTCGATCATGAAAGACCGCCGCGGGCTGATGTGGTTCGCGTCGGATAACGGGCTGGTGCAGTTCGATGGTTATTCGGTAAGTTATTACGAACACGACCCGGATGACACGTTTTCGCTTTCCGATAACACGCTGAGCTACGTTGCGGAAGACACGTCGGGCGGGATCTGGGTGGCGACCTGGGGCAGCGGGCTGGATTTTTTCGATCCCCGTACGGGACAGTTTACGCGTTATAAATCCTCGGCGGAACGGCCTGAATCGCTGGG
>JBBIRG010000362.1:0-3140 GCA_037441945.1 Bacteroidota bacterium
GGAATCAACATTGCGAAATTGCGCTGGTCATTCTGTATATGAATCTGCCCGGTATGAGCGGCCAGGAGGTTTTTCATGAAATGAAAAGAATTAATCCGAATGTCAGCGCAGTGATTTCGACCGGATATGGAAAGGGCGAAAAAATTGATCAGATGTACAGTGAAGGCATCAAAGGTTTCATGCAGAAACCTTTCGTCGTGAAGGAATTACTGAAACTGGTTGAAAACATTATCGGGGTCCGATAAAAGATTGACCGTTAATCCTGAAAACATTTCACGGATTCCTGATTCACGCGGGAAAATTTTGACATCACAGCAACAGACAGGAATAAATAAAGGTTAATCGGGTTTAACGAATATAAGAAAACATACACTCAACTAACAAGGGTTTTATTATGGAAAATATCAGTCAGACTGCGGCGGCTGTTAACGATTTGCAGATAACGGAAAGAGCCGTAACGGAATTGTCTGCTATCATGAAAGAACAAGCTATCGGGGAAAATTTTTTTCTGAGAATCGGCGTACAAGGCGGAGGCTGCTCGGGTTTCGGTTACGCGCTGGCGTTTGATGATCAGCTCAGCGATACCGACCAAACCTTTTATTTCGGGGGGGTCAAAGTCGCCGTGGATTATAAAAGCATGCTCTATATCAAAGGCGCGACAATGGATTATTTTGAAGGAGCTCAGGGCAAAGGATTTACGTTTGATAATCCGAACGCGACGCGAACCTGCGGTTGCGGGAGTTCTTGCTCATAATGGATAGCGCGGCATTACTAAAATGAAAATACTTGAATAAAACTAACCCGAGAAACTTACCATACTGTTTTGCAGGACGGGCATTTGGCGCCTTGTCCTGTTTTTTTTATGACGTTCGTTGAAAATACTTTCCGGCAGTTTTTACAGATTACGCGGTGTTCGTAGCAAACCGGACGGCCGGATTTAGCGCAAAGAAATGCGTGTTCCGAGCAAAGGATTTTGCCGCAGACGTTGCAGGAGCGCATGCATTTCGAACACACCCATTCATTACCGATTGCGCAAAGATCGGCGTGACTTCCGCATGCCGGTTTCTTGCAGTCGCGGCACAGAATGACGCATTCGGGACATAGCTGCGCGCGGCACGCATGGCACGTGTGGCTTCGCTCCCGGTTCCCGGATAATTTACCGCAATGACTGCAGGTATACGAGCAATGCTGGCAGGCGACTTGGAGGTCGCTGGTAACGACAAGGGTTTCCATTGACGCCTGGCAGGCGGGGCATAAGCCGTAGTCGAGTTCGCCGGTATAAGTATCGAAAATCATCTGGTGGGGACGCTCCGAAAGGGATCCGTGCCGACGGAAACGGACATGGACGTCCGTTTCGGACCGTTCGACGATCTGCATATTGATCAGCTTGAGAACAATCCGCAGACGGTGATTGGCGATTTCCTCGGATAATTTGTGGCGGTATTCCCTTTCAATATTCAGCCGTTTTTCCTCGTAAGAAGGCTGGTTGCGGTGCAGTTCCTCAATCTGCGCGGAATAATAACCCTTGATCCGGGCGACATTTCGGTGCAGGCGCTTGAGGATGTCGTTCTGTATCGACTTTGCCTGCGACCTCGCTTGTTCGGAAGCGGCTTTCAGACAGTCCCGGAAATGGGATTCCACGGCCTTCCGTGATACATCTACCACGCTGAGCTGCGTCAGCGTGGTCATATCATCTTTCATCTGTTCGTCGCGGTAATAGGCATCCGCCTGAAAGATCGCGCCGTGGCGGTCTATGCCGATCCGGTAAATTTCTTCCGACTTTTCATCGGACAGGAACGATGCCTTGAAATTAAAGATCAGGTCGACGGTTTTAATTTTTTTCAGCCGGACCTGGGTTATCGTTCCGTTTTCAATCTGTATGCTTTTCTGAATCTCTTCCGGTGTGGTTTTATACTTGTCTTTGAGCCGGCTGACCGTTTTCACGCCGCGGTCCTGCAGGAACTGATGGATCGCGTTCAGCACATAACTGCCATGACAGACCAGTTCAGTATCTTCACTGACCTCATGAGGGTCAAAGACTAAGCGAAGAACCGGCTGATTGAATACTTTCTGCTGTTCATCCGTCAAACGTACCTCGAGTACGCCGCCGCTGTCCTGCATAACCGACGAAGTCGCTTCAAAAAAATCGGTGACAAATTGCTTGATCATGGAAAAAAAAAGAGAATACTCATCGTATTCTCTTTTCGTAAAATGGGTTTAACTCAGCTCTGACTTTGTTCGACGGCATCTTTTTTCCTGTAAAGGATGGCCAGGGGTATCAGCACTAAATAGCCGACCGTCAGCAGAATCGGCGAGAGCGTCAGTGATACCGGCCCGTTAAGGTCGCCGGTGCCCATAAAGATATAACCGGTCAGGATGATAAATAATCCGATGAAAAAGATTATATAATTTTCCTTGGTAAAAGGAAGACTGCTCTTTTTTGTCTGGGTTTTTTTTATTCGTGTTTTTGTGCCGGTGGGTTTGTTTGCAGGATTGGATGCCATAGTGTACCGCGTTTTTTTATAAAAAAATCATTTAATTTAGAACGAAATATAAAATGCCTTAGAATCAATGTCAAGTAGAAAACAAAAAACAGTCCCGCGGGGGACGGGACTGTTTTTTTATGAATGCTGGCAGGGTTTATTTGAGTAACAGCATTTTTCTGGCATGTCTGAATGTACCGGCTTCTATGGCATATACATACACGCCGCTGGCAACAGGATGGCCCGTATTATTCAATCCATTCCATATCAGTGTATGATATCCGGCCTGTTTATCAGAATTTATCAGTGTCCGTATTTCCTGTCCCAGCATATTGTATATGCGGAGAATGACCCGTGTTTTTTCAGGAAGGGCGAAACGGATCGTTGTAGTCGGATTGAACGGGTTCGGGTAATTCTGGAACAGCGCGAATGATACAGGCAAACCATCAGTATTTTCTTTTACTGAAAGGATATCCGGATAAAAGAAACCCAACGTATCTGCGCTGCTCACTGCAAATTCACCGTCCGAAGCAATTACCCACCAGAGGTAATTGCTATTTTTAACAAAACGCTGCAAATCCGAATAAGACAATGTTGTATCCGTGATGCCGGTAATTACTGTATCAAGTGCCGGTCCGGAAATATAAAGGTCATAGG
>JBBIRG010000363.1:0-3132 GCA_037441945.1 Bacteroidota bacterium
CTTTAAGTAAAGCATGGAAACTGATCGAGCGTTTTTCTGAGGATATTGATCTCGCTCTGGATAAAAGCTTTCTGGGTTTCGGTACGGATTTATCGCGTTCACAAATTTTAAAATTGAGAAAAAAATCGTTCGCCTATCTTTCGGCCGATTTTTTATCGGAATTAAATGGTACATTCATCAGCGCCGGATTCGGTGATATTTCAATGAACATTTTGGATCCGACTGAATCTGATCAGGACCCGGTAATCATCGAAATAACCTATCCGTCCGTCACGGAAACCTTACCGTATCTCAAGCCGAGAGTAATCGTTGAAATAGGCAGCCGCTCTTTAATGGAGCCGTTTACCGGAAAACTGCTCTGTTCTTTTGTTGGCGAGAGATTTCCGGACAAACCCTTTGCCGACACGCCGGTCATGGCGCCGTGCGTAAATCCTGAGAAGACTTTTCTTGAAAAATTATTCCTTTTGCATGAAGAATTCTCAAAACCACCGGATAAAATACGTGTCGGCGGGTTGAGCAGGCATCTGTACGATATCCATATACTTGCCGGTACACAATATGACAGGGCGTTTGCGGATAATACCTTATATCATGCAATCGTTAATCACCGGCAGAAATTTAACCCGATCCGTGGTTTGAATTACGATAATCACGCCTCAGGGACGATTCGCTTCATTCCCCCGGATTCCGTCATAAAAGATTGGGAGAAAGATTATCATACCATGCGAGAGAATATGATATACGGCACATTTCTTCCGTTCGCTGATTTGATTGAGCGATTGAAAGAATTAAACGCCCGAATAAACGCGATTGTGTGGTGATGTAAATAATGAATTTAAACAAGCCGTTGAAGGAGTCATTTTGTGTAATTGTGAGATAAAAAAGCAAACAGGATAGTAAAATAAGAGATTTCGTTATTATTCTTTCATAATGTAAAGTATAATAACGGTTGGCTGATGTGTTTTTTAATAACGAATAGAAAAGGTTTATGTGTAATACTCCTGAAAAATAATACGTAAAATATCCCCGCGGTGTAAAATGTCATAAATTATCATATGAATTCATCTCCTGGGTGATGGGCTGGGGGAAGAATGTGAAGATTCTGGCGCCGGAGGAATTGAAACAGGAAGTATTGAGTAGGGCGAAGGAGATTGTAGCGCAGTATGGAAATTAATAAATGTTGTATAATGATATGGACAAAGATATAGAGCAAGTTATAAACTTGCGCTTCTCAAATTGCACAATTAATTCATGCAATAATAGATAACAAAGATAATTTTTAATGTAAGCGGATACCTCATTTCATGAAATTCAAACAATTAATGACCGATAAACAAATCAGATGGAAAAAAGAAAATCTTCCTCTGATTAAAGATAGTGGTTATCAAAATAAAGTGACCTATCAGCATATTTTACCAAAACGCGATGTAAAATATAATTTCTTTGATAATATCTATGAATCAATTATGGATTATGCAAGTCGGAATTCTGTGAAACCACATACCGGTATACACAACATGTTGAGCTCCTGGGTTTTGTGCGCCAATTATTATTGGCCTTTTAACAACGCGAATGGTTTCCTTTGGCTAAGGGATTACTTAAATACAAAATTAAATAATATGATTACGGAAATCGTTTCATTTGATCTGGAATTTATGGATGATGACATAAAGTATCAACCTAAACATTTATTAGGCGAAGATGATGGTATGAGGGGTTCCGGGCAGACGTCTCCGGATTTAGCGGTTACTTTTACGGATAAAAAGGGTGAGAAAGGTATTATTTTGATTGAATCCAAGTTTACCGAACATAGTTTTTATCAGTGTTCAGGTTACATGAAGACAAAGCCGGGAAAACCGGTTAATCAAGATAAAAACCGGTGTCGGAATACGGCATTATTAGTCAAATCAGGCTTTAACGATTGCCATTTGAAATCCTGGGGAAGAAAATACTGGGAAATTTTGAAAAATGATTTACATAATGAATATTTTATCGGTTTAGATGAATGCCCGGCTATAAGGTCTGCGTATCAGTTACTCAGACAACAGGCTTTAGCAAAAGGACTTCAGGACAAATATAAAATCGTAATAAATGCCGTATTCTATGATAAAAGGAATGAGATGTTGATTAATTCGATGAAATTGGCCGGATTAAATGATTTTGGTTACAGTTGGCAAAATTTATTTCCTGGTTTGAATCATTTATGGCTCGATCATAATGAATGGTGGGATTTTGTAAGGAATAATTCTAATGATCATATGAAGTGGATCGATTATATTGAAAATAGATACATAAAGATCAACGCTTAAAGACTTGTTCGGAGATACAGATGTCCCATAAACTTTCATTATCATGGTTGGAAAATTTCCTCGAAGAAGCATGTGAATCCTTACGCGGAAACATGGATGCATCGGAGTTCAAGGAATATGTCATCGCCATGCTGTTTTTAAAACGGGTGAACGATCAATTCAATGTTGAATGGACGGCTCGAAAAACAAAACTTGAGAAGAAAGGTATTGCCGGCAAAGAAATGAAAACAGGTTTGGAACGTGAAGACGCTTACACGTTCTTCGTTCCCAAGCGGGCCCGTTGGGAAACAATCAGGCACCACAAACAGGAAGTCGGCTCCGAGCTGATGAAAGCGTTCGCGGAACTGGAAGAAAAAAACCTCGGCAGCCTTGAAGGCGTTCTCAAGCCGATTGACTTCAATAAAACCTTTGGTAAAAACAACAAACGCATTACCGATGCGGACATGGTGGAACTGATCGGCCATTTCGATAAGGTTGTGCTCACCGATGACAATCTGGAATTCCCCGACCTGCTCGGTTCTGCCTATGAATATTTGATTAAATATTTTGCCGACAGTGCCGGAAAAAAAGGCGGTGAATTCTATACGCCCCGTACCGTTGTAAAACTTCTGGTCAATATTCTCGACCCCGCAAAGGACGCTGAAATCTGCGATCCCGCGGTTGGTTCCGGCGGTATGCTAATTGAATCGTTCAACTATGTTGAAAGTAAATACGGCAGCGCAAGAAAACTGACTCTTTACGGGCAGGAAAAAAATGGCACTACGTGGGGATTATGCAAACTCAATATGCTTTTTCACGACATTCTGGACGCGCAAATCGAAAA
>JBBIRG010000364.1:0-3131 GCA_037441945.1 Bacteroidota bacterium
CAACGAAGTCTTCTGTATATATGAAGATCGCTACGGACTGATGTGGATCGGAACGCGCGGCGGACTGAATCGGCTCGACCGGACAACATTTACATTCAGAAATTATACCGCCGAACACGGCCTGCCAATCAATGAAATCTGGGGCATACTTGAAGACGCGTCCCGGAATTTATGGATCAGCACCACCAACGGACTTTCAAGATTTCAGCCGGCTTCCGAAAATTTTCGTAATTACGACGCCGACGGACTGCAAGGAAGGCAATTTCGGCAGGGCGCCTATTTCCAGAGCCGGGACGGACGCATGTTCTTCGGAGGATTGAACGGATTCAACTGGTTCTATCCTGACAGCATCCACGACAATGCGTATATACCTCCGATTGTCATTAATCAATTCAGAATATTTGACCGCCCGCGGTCAATCTTTCCGTCGGATTTCACTGACGGCAGGATTATTTTGCGGCATGATCAGAATTTTTTATCATTTGATTTTGCTTCGCTCGATTATACAAACCTGAAAAAAAATCAATACGCATACAAGCTCGACGGATTTGATACCCGGTGGATTCATTCCGGCCCGAGAAATTTCGCCAGTTATACCAACCTGGATCCCGGCGATTATACATTTACCGTCAGAGGAACCAACAGCGATGGTCTCTGGAATGAAGAAGGCGTCAGCCTGATGCTTCATATTACGCCGCCGTTTTGGATGAGATTATGGTTCAAGATAATTGCGGGACTGTTGATTGCGGGTATCGCCTTTTTCATTTTCCAGATGCGTATGCGGTCGGTAAAGACCTATCAACGCCTGCTGGAGTCCCAGGTATCCGACCGGACAGTCGAACTCAGCAACAGCCGGAATGAACTGGAAAACAAAAAAAACCAATTAGAAAAAATCAACCTGATCGTACAGACCATCAATACTGAAGTTCACCTCGACGAACTGCTGAAAGCGCTGATCCGCGAGACGGATTTAATCCGCGCCGCGATCCATGCTTCGGCGTATGTCGGTCAGGATGATACCGAGGATTACATTTTTGCCGCAACTACCGAAGAGAAGGAAGCCGGCGGCCTTGGCCGTTCATTTCAACCGGATGAAATAAGCCGAAAATTTATCGATAACGCCGTTGAATTATTCCCCGATTTGTTTGCCGTCAGGTCCGCCGCTTACACCGAACAGAATCGGATTTATCACACAGCCGTTTTCCGCATCCGTGTACATCAGCGTGTGGAAGGCTTTCTGGTTTTCCGGTCGGCCGATCCTTCGGGCATAAAATTTTATGAGTTGTCCCTGCTGAAAGATCTTCAGGAACATATCATTTCGGCTTTTATCAAAGCCAAACTGCTTTTTGACCACAAACGCGTCAACGCCGAACTGAAAAAACTGAACAACACAAAAAATGAATTCCTCGGCATCGCCGCGCATGATCTCCGGAATCCGCTCACCTCGATCATCGGCTATATCGAGATGATACTGGAAGACATAAATGCGGGGAATATACAGCCGGAATTTATCCAGAAAGACCTGCAGACTGTATACCGCTCGGCTCAGCAAATGGTTCACCTGATTACCGCTTTGCTTGATATATCCGCTATTGAATCGGGCAAGATCAGCCTGGATCTGCAGTTGAATGACATCAACGCGGTTTTTGAGGAATGTGAAAAACTGCACCGAAAAACAGCCATGCATAAGCGTATTGAACTGACTGTGGAGAGAAATCCCGGTATTCCGAAAGCGTTATTCGACAAATCCCGGATTACCGAAGTCGTGGATAACCTTTTAAGTAACGCCATCAAATACACGCAGACCGGAGGAAAAGTCCGCTTGTTCAGCCGGTTAACAGAACGGAATCTGGAGGTGAATATTCAGGATACCGGACTGGGTTTGACTGAAGAGGAAATAAACGACCTTTTTACGGGACTGAAACGACCGGGTAATAAACCTACAGGAGGCGAATCCAGTACAGGACTCGGCATAGTGATCGTCAAAAAAATCATCGATGTGCACGGAGGAAATATACAAGTCCAGAGTCAAAAAGGTAAAGGTTCGACATTCAGGTTTTCATTGCCGTTGCAAAAACAAATGGACCAATCATTTACTACAATCTAATCCAGGGTTTGAGTATGGTATCAGTAAAATATTTAATGCCGGTGAACCGCGATAAAAAGAATATTTCCAAGTCCCCTGTGAAAAGCCTGATTTTCTTTTTTGTTACGGGTTACTTTTTTTCTGTGATGTTTGGTAATACAAAGGCGTCTGCGCAGAACGGGTTTATTTTGTTCGAACGTATGACCATGGAACAAGGCTTGTCGCAGAACACGATTCTCAGCATCATCCAGGACTCGCGCGGCTTTATCTGGATCGCCACCCAGGACGGACTGAACCGTTTTGACGGATACGATTTTACCATTTACCGTCATGACCTCCCGGATAGTTCATCCTTATCAAATAATTATATTCTTACCATGATTGAGGACCAGCAAGGAACGATATGGCTCGGCACGCTGGGCGGCGGATTAAATTATTATGACCGCCGCACGGAACGTTTTCACCGCTTCAAGCATGATCCAAAAGATCACGGAAGCATCAGCGATAACATCGTGCGCGCGTTGTGCGAAGACCGTTCCGGGCGCATCTGGGTGGGAACGGACGCCGGGCTGAACCTGTATGAGCCTTCATCCGGAAAGTTTATCCGGTACGCGCATGATAAAAACATTCCGTCGACGATCAGCAGCAACAGCGTCAACTGCATCTTCGAAGATCGTTCTGGCCTGCTGTGGATCGGGACAATTGGCGGCGGACTGAATGCTTTTAATCCTCAAACTAAAAAATTCATTCATTATAAGAATGACCCAAAGAATCAGGAAAGCATCGCGAGCAATGATATCAAATCCGTCTGGCAGGACCGGTCGGGCAATCTCTGGATCGGAACCACGACGAACGGGCTGGACCGCTTCGACGAAAAATCCGGACGGTTTATCCATTACCGCAATAATCCCGCCGACCCGAATTCACTGAGCAGCAACAACGTCTGGTCGATTCTTGAAGACCGGCTTGTGAATTTATGGATCGGCACGCTGGGCGGCGGTCTTAACCTTTACAACCCAAAAACATCGGGATTCTATGCCTACCG
>JBBIRG010000365.1:0-3087 GCA_037441945.1 Bacteroidota bacterium
TCCGCGCTGGTCACCGATGAGCTGGATTTCGATATGCCGCGGTTGTTCGATGAATTTTTCGATATAGACGTCCGGGTTGCCGAACGCGGTCTGCGCTTCGGCGCGGGCGGTATTGAAGGCGTTTTCCAGTTCTTTAATTTCGCGAACAATACGCATGCCCCGCCCTCCCCCTCCGGCCGTTGCCTTGATGATAACCGGCAGACCTGCCGCCTCAGCGATACTGCGCGCTTCATCCAGGTCGCGTACAATGCCGTCGCTGCCCGGAACCACCGGTACGCCGGCGCGGATCATCGTGGACTTCGCGAGCGCCTTATCGCCCATGGAGCGGATCATTGACGAATGGGGACCGATGAATTTGATCCCGACGGATTCGCAGATTTCGGCGAACCGGATGTTTTCGGCTAGAAAACCGTATCCGGGATGAATCGCTTCGGCACCGGTGATTTCGGCGGCGCTGAGAATCTGCGGGATGTTCAGGTAACTCTGCGCGCTAGGCGCCGGCCCGACGCAAACAGCCTCGCCGGCGAAGCGCACGGGAAGCGAATGCCGGTCGGCCTCCGAATAGACTACAACCGTCCGCACGCCAAGTTCACGGCAGGCGCGGATCACGCGCAAAGCGATCTCACCACGGTTGGCGATCAGTATTTTTGAGAACATATTCTGGTTCCTTCCGTTGCCTGGCGCCGTTCGAAACGGCGATTATTTTTCCGTTCCTTTTTCCTGCGCTTTCCGGAATTGCTCAATCATGAAATTCAGTTACCGGTTTTCTTCCTGAAGTTGTTTGTTGATCACAGCTAAGGAATCGCACGAAACGGCCTTGCCGACGGCACGCGCTTGTTCCAGTTCGTCAATAACCGCGATCCAACTGCGGGTGTCGCTCGTGTACCGGCTTTTCGGATAAGTTTTGACGAATAACGCAAACCGTTCCTTCGCGGCGGCGTAATTTTTCTTCGAATTGTCGCCGACCGTGTACAGATAGCCGTTCATGTAAGCTGCGCGCTGGGCGTAATCGCTTGAAGGAAATTCAGCCATGATCTTCAGAAACAGGCTTTCCGAACGCTCGTAATTTTTAATCCGGAAGCACGCGATCGCCGAATCGTACAGCGCTTCTTCGGTCATGGCAGACACGGAGGATTGTTTCAATACCTGCTTATGGTAAACCGGTTGAGACGTCAAGCATCCCCATAATAACAGTGGAACGACGAACAGGATTAATTTAAGCTTGCGCATGATCGCTCCTCATGTCTGTATAATATCGGTTGCCCGGCCCTCCGGTTTTTTTTATTTCGCCGGCAAACCGGGAAATATGTCTGATGCTCGACAGATATCGCCGTTCTTGGGTAATGACCGTGATGGAAACTGAAACAAGCGGATAACGGTCGGTTACGTTTTTACGGTTGGTCGTAACGATATAGCCGCGCGTCCGGTCCCCAACATTGCAGAACAGCGGGAAAACGCAATTCAGTTTATCCGTCAAATCTTTGCAAAATGCGACACAACGGTCGTCGCCTTTCCAAACGAAAACGAAATCGTCGCCGCCGATATGCCCCGCAAAATCTTCCTGAGTTCCCGGGTGATGGACGGAGTCGGAAATTATTTCGGACATTCGTTTGATAATTTCGTGTCCTAATTTGAATCCGTACGCGTCGACGTACGCCTTGAAATTATCCATGTCAGCGTAACGGACAGAAAAAGGCTGATGTCCAGCGATGGGCGCCTGGATGTCTTTTTCGATGGCTGTATTGCCGGGAAGATTCGTCAGCGGTTTGACGCCGACACCTTTTTTGTAACGCCGTTTCAGGACTTCGATGCGGGCGGCTAATTCGCTGTGATCCACGTTCTTCGTGATGTAATTGCCAGCGCCTTCATGCAGGAAACGGAGTTTATTGTCCAGCGCGCCGCCTGAACTGAACAGCACGACAGGAAGATGCCGGGTGGCCGGCTTTTCCTCAAGACTTGCGCGAAGGTCGTGACCGGTGACGCTGGGCTTGTTGATATCAAGCAGGATCAGTTCCGGGCGGAATCGCTTTACCTGCTCCAGTCCTTCATTGCCGTAGTCGCTGGTCAGAACGTCGTAACCATGATGTTCCAGTTTCGTTCTGAAAATCAGGACTTTTTCAGGTTCGTCGTCAATCAGGAATATTTTTTCTTTGCGTTCCACCGTATATCCTTTTATGAAACAATCTTTCAAGATATTAAAAACAGGATCAAAAGTCAAATGAGTCGTGCCGGTAAATATTTTGCCATTTTTGAAACATTTTAAATATTGGCTCGTCTAAGTCAGTATGAACTTAAACAGGAGGTAATATGAAAAATTTAATTTTTGCGCTATTGCTGATTGCCGGCGTGATGATTGTTGTTCAGTTGTCAGACGGCGGTTCGTGGAATGACGATTCTTCTACTGTGCATGCTGCCAATAAGGATTTTCAGAAAAACTTCACTGTGACGCCTGGGCAGCAGCTGGATCTGGTAACGGATGTCGGGTCGGTGAATATCGAGGGCACCAGCGACAATAAGGTTGTCATCTCGGCGCAAATCAGGGGCTCGGACGATGCGGTAAATGAATTTGAAATTTCCGCAGAGCAGAACAGCGCCGGCATTGTTATTCGCGGCGAAAAAAAATCCAAAGGCTGGTCAAAAATCTGGAACCATTTCGACGTAACCTACACCGTTAAATTGCCGAAGCAGTTTAACATGAAAGTCAGCACGGCGGGCGGGAATATCAAGGTTACCGGACTCAACGGAACGCTGAACGGCAGGACGTCCGGAGGAAATATTCTTCTTACGGATGTTGACGGAACGATGGAATTCAGGACGTCGGGCGGGAATATCAGCGTCGACCGGTCGAAAGGGGCGCTTCAGGCAAAAACATCCGGCGGGAATATCAAGATCGAGAGCGCGGACGGCGATGTTGACGTCTCAACGTCAGGGGGAAATATTTCGGCGACTGATATCAAAGGAAAACTGGAAGCGGAAACATCCGGCGGGCATGTCAAAGCTAAGCTCACAGGGCCGAACAAAGGAATCACATTGAGAACATCCGGCGGTGATATTGCCGTGTGGGCGCCGAAAGATATCAAAGCGGCG
>JBBIRG010000366.1:0-3082 GCA_037441945.1 Bacteroidota bacterium
GCGAGGATCTTTATTACCGGCTGAATGTCCTGAAAATCCGCATTCCGCCGCTCCGGGAACGGCGAGAGGATATTCCGCTGCTGGCGCATTTTTTTATTCAGAAATTCAATCAGATTCACGGAAAAAGCGTCGAATCCATTTCGCCGGATCTGATGGACGTTTTAACGAAACATGCGTGGCCGGGAAATATTCGGGAACTTGAAAACCTCATGAACAGGCTTGTTATTTTTTCATCGGACAATATTTTGTCGGCGCAAGAACTTCCTTCGGAGTTGAAACAAACAGCTTCTACGGAATTGCTGACGGCTGAACGCGATAATAAAGAACGCGAACTGCCTTTCCGGACGCCGGAGGAACTCGAAGATTATCTTAACAGAGTTGAAAAACAATACTGGATTCAGGTATTGCGTAACGCCGACGGCAACAAGTCGAAAGCGGCCGATACGCTCGGCATCAAACGCACCACTTTGAACGACCGGTTAAAAAAATTCGGATTATTATAAAGGAACAAGATGACATCTGCCGATTCATCGCATCGCATGCCAGCATGGGCGCAGGAACTATCAAAAAAAATATTTTCGCGCTCCGTATCGCAATTCATACTCTACAACAACGTCCGCGACCTCGCGGCCTATCCGGAACCGGGTAAACCGGGATCGTTGCAGTATCTGACGCTGACCGATTATCTATCGCGCTCGGTCTTCGCCGATCGCTCGGCGATTGTTTTATACGATATTTCCAAGGGAATTTATTTCGCAAATCCCGCCATGCAGGCTGATTTTTTCAAGACCTTGCAGCTGACGCAGCAGGATATGATGCGACAGCCGAGTTTTGCGCTGAAAGCGATGGAGATTTTCATACGGCTCAGCATCGAGAAAAAGAAATCGGTTGCGGTTATCATGGATCACGCAGAAATGATCGTCCCGATGACATTGACGTCGGCGATGTCGCTGGAGGACAGGAAATGCATCGTCATGCTGAAAAAATGGGCAAACGACCCGAATTATTTCGCCAACGCGATCACCGTTTGCCTGATCACCGATAATCTTAGCGACCTGAACGACCGCATCGTCCGGAACACAACCACCGAAAAAATCGAGATCGAATACCCGGACGCGCAGGAACGGCTGGATTATATCCGGTATTACATCCAGTCGGAGAAGAATCTGAAAACGGAGAATCTCTTTGAAAAATATTCATGGGTCACGCCGGAACAGATCGCCCACACCATGGCCGGGCTGAACCGCCGGCAGCTGCAGAAACTGATGGCGCATGCGCGGGAGAACGGCGACATTATTGATTTCGTTTATCTGGTTGCGATGAAGAAAAATTTCATTGAGGAAGAAAGTTTCGGGCTGCTGGAAATCATCCAACCCAAACAAAATCTCGACGCGGTTGCCGGTTACGACGCTATTAAGCAGAAGCTGAGAAATCTGGCTCAGGCGATGAAGGCCGGAAAGCACGACACTGTACCGATGGGCTATTTATTTTCCGGGCCGGTAGGAACGGGCAAAACATTTCTTGTATTGTCGTTTGTCGGCGAAATTGGCGTACCCTGCGTCAAGTTCCTGAATTTCCGCGAACAATGGGTCGGCGTGACGGAGGCGAACCTAGAAAAAATCCTGAATCTGCTCAAAGCGATGTGGCCGATCGGGGTGATCATTGACGAAGCGGACGCGTTTCTCGGCGACCGGAACGAGCAGGGCGACAGCGGAACGAGCAGCCGCGTATTCGCGCAATTAGCAAGCTTCATGGGCGATACCTATTACCGCGGAAAAGTCATCTGGTTTCTGATCACCTGCCGTCCGGATTTGCTGCCCATCGACATGAAACGGCAGGGACGCGCCGAAGAGCATATCGGGGTGTTTTACCCGGATACAGATGAGGAAAAGGAAGCGCTGTTCAGCGCCATGCTGAAAAAATTTAATGTTTGGCTTGAAGCGGACGTCCGGCTGTCGGAAATTTATGATATCACGCACCCGTTGTCCGGCGCCGATATGGAAGCCCTGATCACGCGGGTCCGCATGGATCTGGCGATTGACGGAAAAGAAACCGTCAGCCGCGAGTCATTGAAAAAAGTCTTCGGCGATTTTATTCCGACCAATGATCCGGAAAGCATCGAACTCCAGACACTGGCGGCAGTCATCGAAAGTACCAGCAAAGCGCTTCTGCCTGAAAAGTACAAGGAGGCCGACCGGAGCGAAATCCGCCGCCGGTTTGACGCCCTGAAGCGCGAAGATTCTATTTAAAGATTCAGAAATCATTAAAAAATAATCGTCCATAATGCTGGGGAGGACGTGTTATCGGCGCGGGTTAAGAGGCTGTCCGGAAACCCTCAAAAAAAGCCGGGATCGAATATTGTTTTCGTCTCTTTTTATTTATCCCCGACTTGTCAGCGCACATCATGAAAATATTTGGTTGGGTTTCGGGTAGTCGCTAACCGAATAAGTACTCGATGTCTTCCTTTTTCAGAGCCTTCAGGAAGGCGTTGTCGTCGCTGATCAGGTCTTTGGTGAGCGATTTTTTTCTTTGCTGGAGCTGGAGGATTTTTTCTTCGATGGTATCCTTGCAGATCATTTTATAGGCGAATATTTTTTTATCCTGCCCGATGCGGTGCGTGCGGTCGATGGCTTGTTGTTCGACCGCGGGGTTCCACCACGGGTCGAGAATGTAAACGTAATCGGCGGCGGTGAGGTTTACGCCGAGCCCTCCAGCCATGATGCTGATCAGAAAAACGCGCACTTCCGGATTGTTCTGGAAGCTTTCCACGCGGGCTTTCCGGTTTTTGGTCTGGCCGTCAAGATATTCAAATTGGATATTTCGGGCGCGCAGTTCCTCTTTCACCAGAGCCAGCATGCCGAGAAAATTGGAAAAGACAAGGGCTTTGTGATCGCTGAGATTTTCTTCCAGTTCACGGGTGATTTCGCTCAACTTGATCGAGGCGTTTGTGACATCGGCGTATTGTTCGACCAGCCCAGGCGAGTCGCAGATTTGCCGCAGTTTCATCAGGCCTTCGAGGATCAGGAACCCGGTTTTTGCGAGCCCTTCTTTTGACATTTTTTTCATGATTCGATCGCGATAT
>JBBIRG010000367.1:0-3073 GCA_037441945.1 Bacteroidota bacterium
GCAATTAGATGTCGGCGATATTACCATTGATATGGGGAAGCGGTCTCTAGACAAAAAAATATCCCTTATGTCATCAGGAGTTTCATTAAAAACAGGATATAAAAAAATCGGCATCGAAATATCCTACTTCAAAGTTATTCCGGTATCGCTGTCAAAGAAAGACCGAATTGCCAATAGGGAATTCAAAATTTTAGACGGCGGCGATTTCTTTCATTTTTTTCTTCGCTTGTATATATAAAAGCAGACTTGATCATAAAAGATAACATTAATATTACAACCCTCTTCAAATACCGAGGGATTTTCTCTGCATCGGTATCGAACCGGGAATTTGATTAAAAGCCATATCCGACAAAATTTAAAGTCTCTTGTTGTGCCGCTCAGATCATGAACAACAAAAATAAAATATTTTCAATCGGACTTGATCTCGGAGGCACAAACTTAAAATGCGGAGTAGTATCGGAGACCGGAGAGTTGATCGGTTTCAGCACAGCGCCGGTCGAATCCGAAAAAGGGAAGGATCATATCCTGAATTTATTGATTCAGGTTATAAATGACGGTCTTTCCTTCGCCGGAAAAAAACAAATAACCGTCATTGCGGCCGGTATTGGTTGTCCGGGAAGCATTGATTTTGAACGCGGAATATCGCTGGGTCCTACGCCGCATATACCGGACTGGGAAAATGTTGATATTAGGGGAACTGTTGAAATAGCAACCGGTTTGCCCGTTTACGCGAACAACGACGCGAAACTGATGACGTACGGTGAATACCGTACCGGGGCCGGACGCGGATATCATACGGTGGCCGGGCTCACAATCGGCACAGGCATCGGCGGAGGTATTATTATCAACGGAGAAATCCTGAGCGGCTGTACGTTCAATGCGGCCGAATTCGGGCACATGACCGTTGAACACAACGGCCGTCCCTGCTCGTGCGGAAACCGCGGCTGTCTTGAGCAATACGCGGGGGGTAAGTTTCTCCTCAAAGATTTCATGGATGCTTTGCGACGCGGACAAGCATCAACGGTTGCCCGGGATTCCGGCCTAACCGTTAAGGACATAATTTCGGTTTGGAAAAACGGGGATGTTTTAGCCGCTCAAATAATTGGGAATGCCGTGAATTATCTTGGCGCCGGCATAGCAAACATTGTCCACATATTCAATCCCGACATTATCACTGTAGGTGGAGGTATATCGGAAGCGGGCGAACCTTTAATTAAGGCAATATTTGAATCGGCTTACAGCCGCGTTATGAAAACAGCGCGTAACAGATTGCTGATCGTTCAATCCAAAAACGGTAACCGCGCCGGAACCATCGGGGCGGGTTTGTGGGCGATAGAAAAACACAAAAAACAAAGTCTCCAATAATTTCATTTTACTTGTTTGTAAATTCCGGAAAACCTTATATCTTTTTCATCTTATAAATACAAAGAAGAATGTTTCCGTTAATCGGATTTGCGGGATTGTTTTTGGAATAAATAAGGGTTGTGATAAACTATTTCCGTCATGACGGCAATACCGTCATGTTTGTTTTTTCTAAATATCAGATTTTATATTAATTAACTAATTATTTTTTTGGTATTGTAATTGCTGTAATCGATGTTAGAAAAAGAACAGTAAATTAAACCAAAGGAGTATGATATGTTATGCTCAATCAACACCAAAGGACTGATGTTATTCATCGGCCTATCTTTCATCGCTTTTATCTTTAACGGATGCGCGGAACAGGATGATGTTTCCGCTGATATCGCCGAAATTGAAAAAATCATTAAAGAAGACACAGACGGGATATACGGAATCAGTTTAGCGGCAGAGGAAGATTCATCGGATTATTCCGCGGTTATGACCAAAACGGCGGATGACATTAACACTCGCGCGTTCTGGCGCAGAGTCCAGTTGCGGCGCGCAGGTTTGAATGTAACCAAGATCGGCGAGGATACCGCAATAGCACAGATCACATTCCGCATGACCGGTTATCTGGTACTTAACGCGCGGGTAGGTAATACGGGGACTTTCACGCGGTATTTCAAACCGATGAAACATACTTTTCAGAGAAAGGTACGTTTCCTGAGAAATGAAACGGATTCGCTTAACTATTGGCGGCGCGACGCGATCACGCCCGCATATGGCGTTTCGGATAACGGCACGCTGAGCCTGACGAATCCGGTCGTCATTACAATCAACAGGGGCGGTGAAATACGAACCATTACGATTGCCGATCCGCTGAATCACTTTATTCCGTTCGGACGACTGCCGGCCTGGGGACCTGGGGATGTGATAAAGATCGAAGTACCGATCGCAAATTCTAATGCCGGCGACCTCCCGTTAGGATTCGCCCACCGTGGACGTTACGGAAACGTGATGAGCCGGCAACGCGCGCCTTTTCATGACGACGGCTTAAACGGCGATGCCGTTGCGGGCGACGGCATTTATACCGCCCAGTGGACGGCGATCAGTACTGCCGTTGTCGGGCCTCATTTGGGAATAATCGATCTCTTCGCCCACAGCGCGGTTTTCACCGACAACGCTCCGTATAATTCGCTCGCCATCATGTTTCCGTTCGTAAAATTAGCTGACTAACGATAGCATCAGTCCTGCTCTTTTCCATCCTGACGGAGACGGTTCCTCACGGGGCCGTCTCCTTTTTGTGTATGTGGATGATCTGTTGATCAGTCTAATGATAGTTTTTTTACCGAATCGAAAATGAGTTAACCGTCCCGCTTTACGGAACAGGCAGGGGTCAAAGAGTCAGCAAAAGGTTTAATGGTTTTTTCCGCGAAACACGCAACGGACACAAAAGGAATCAGGACTAAATGAATTGTTTCGTGTGTTTCTCGGCTATCATTGCGAAGGATTGTTCATCCTTCGCCTCGGCGGTTATTAAGGAGAGCACTAAATAGTTTACTTCTTTAATATTTCTCGCAAAGGCGCAAAGACGCGGAGCCTAGTAATATATGCCTTTTTACGTACTGAGCGACTCTGCGATAAAATAAATATGTTCACAATATCACGTACTTATTAATATTAATTGTCTCAAAATAGTAACAACATTATCGAAAAATAATTCATGATTCGC
>JBBIRG010000368.1:0-3068 GCA_037441945.1 Bacteroidota bacterium
GTATAACCGAAAATTAATAAATCATATACTGGTTGATATTAACCTGCGGTACGGTACTGTCGTAATATTCATTGATGGTTTTAATGAATTCATTGGCGATGATGGCATATCCGAGAGTGGTCGGGTGTACGCCGTCAAGGCTGAATATACCTCCGGTAATATAATCCGTTTTGACTTTGATACCGCTGCCGACAGGGTAACCCGATCCCAAAGGACCTGAAACCGCGGCTATTTTCTTGAGTAAATCGTTTACGTTAACAACGGGAATATCTCGCGCTGTCGCGGCGCTGTCAATAATCAGGTTATAGCTGTCCACATATCCCTTCACGATACCGGCTTCTGTGTAGGTCATCGTGTATTTACCGGGGATCGGATTCGCGGGGCTCAGTCCGATGCCGGCGCCGACAAGCGAAGGCAATGCGCTGGAGAGAGAGAGCATAAAATATTTTATGTCAGCACGGTTACCAGCCGGGTCTTCGGCATAATAGAGTTTCATTTTAACTCCTGGAGCGACCTGAACACTGTCCACATCAGCAAGTTTAACGGTGGTCATATAAGCGATGGAACTGACGTCAGGAATGTTTGCAACGACGAACCGGCAATCGGGGATGGTTAACAGGCTGTCAAGCGCCTGGTTGTACATGGTGCGGAAACCGGGGAGCGCCGGATTCAAACCGCCGTCATTTATGGAAGTAGGAGGCATTACGCCCGCTGTTACCGGGTTGCCGTTATTGCCTGCGCCGCCGGTGGCATATCCGAGAATATCATTGTTGCCCAGCCAGAATGAAACGAAAGTGGGCTGCAGGGATTTCAATTGCTTGAACTGTGTTCCTTTTCCACGCAAAACCACGTCGATCAAAGGATTGGTTGAAGCTCCGCCGGTAACAATTTGCTGCCAGCTTGTCATATTGGATGTGCCGGTTGCGCGGAAGAAATCGTAAAGGAACAATGTCGGAATTCCGAGATTATCGTAAGCGGGGGCATAGCCCAGATTGTTTGGAGTTGTAGCTCCTGCATAAGAATAAAGAATCGGTTTGCCCTGCGCAGTAAAACCGGTTAAATAAAGGGAACCGGTCGTTCCGGAATCGGCGATCGTCGGCTGGGCCCAGGAAGTTTTACCCAGTTGCCTTGCGATCATGTAGGGATAACTGTTTTGCTGGAATAACTGGCGAAGTCCTCCGTTCTGCACACCTGCAGTCAGACTGTTGCCCACCGATACGTATTTGGCAAAATCCGCATCACCCGATTTATATCCTCCGCCGGGTCCGTCGGGAAAATCAGGCGTACAGGTAATAAACATAAGGGTTGCCGCGACGCCGGCGATAACCTTTAATAATTTCATATTGGATTTCATTTTATTTAAACCTCTGTGTGGTTGTGTTATTAAACAGTATATTAATAGCCGTACGTAACAGCCGTTTGATTTATTTGCCGTCAAGCGCATACGCGATGCCAAAGGAAAATAAGTTCACGAATACTTTGTAAGTTCCGTCGAATTTGTCGACATTTTTCCCTTTGGTACTGCGTTCAGATATGTTCACGGCCATATAGGATAAGTCACAGCGCAGCCCTTTTGTGAATTTATATCCGAGTCCCGCGGAAATATTATACCGGTCTGCGTCCGGCAGCATGGAACTGAGTGTGTGCGTTGGGGTCGGCGTGTGGTCGTACATAAATCCGCCGCGCAGCGCCAGATTATCCATTGCCCAATATTCTGCTCCAAACCGTACCTGATAGGCATCCATATAATCTTCCGCGATAGCGCTGTTCAGAGACGTATTTGAAGGAAACTCCAGTCTGATTTCCTTGAAGACACTCCATTTGAACCATAGGTAATCCACTTCAAGCGATAGCTTTTCAATCGGTTTGTAGGCCACGCCCAGGGTTAAAATCGAGGGGAACGTAATTTTCGTGTTGCCGTCCTGTTTCAGCCCTCCGAACGCCGGGTCATTCAGACGAAGCGCAACGGTGTTGTCCACCACCTGACTGAACGGATCTGTACCGTACTGGTCGGTGTGTAAGATCTGCGTGAATTTCGCTTTGCCCTTGTAATCGTTTTTTACCTGATGTTTGTAGGACATGCCAAAAGAAAGCTGGTCGTTCATCCGGTAAAAAGCGCCTAAGTTAAAGGTGAAAGATGCTTTATCGCTTCCTTCGAGTTTAACTTCAGCTACGTCATACACTTTGGTTACCGTTCCGTTGAAAAATGGCTGAGGGTTGTTTCTTCGCAGAAGAACTCGAGAATAAACATAATCGACGCCGGCCGCGAAGGAAAAGTTATCGTTCATTTTATAGGAAAAAGAAGGAGTGATGTATAAGGATTGGATGCGCGATTCATTGGCTCGGAACCGTCCTGAGAAATTATCCGGCCATTTGGTTCCTAATCCATACGGTGTCGTTATACCGAGACCTGCGGCCATATTTTCGTTGAACTGATAAGTGGCGTACAGATTAAACGGGAAAAAGAATTTACTGACATTTTTTTCTTGTACATCGCCCGGTGATGGATTCATGCCGGTAAAACGGCCTATGGACTTGATCGGAACCACGCCTCCGTAAAAGCGCCACTGGCCGGGCATCCCGAACATAGCCAGGCCTGCGGGATTATAGAAAACTGCATTTGCGTCCCACGGACGGGCTACCATCGCGCTGCCCATAGCCGTAGCGTTGGCGCCTTGTTCATAAATCGAAAAACCGCCCGCCGATAAGCTTTGAGCCAGCATGATTGCCGCGAGCGCAGCCATTCCCGAGGCACAGATCATCTTCGTCAAGATCCGCTTCATAGTATTCTCCTGTTTAGTTAGAAATAAGGAAAAAAATAGGATAAAGCAAAAAAAACCAGAAACAAATAACTGACAAATATTATGATTAAATATGACAATTGTCAATCAAAAAAAATGAAAAAAAAGACCTGATCGGCCGGCTTATTTATTCGCCAGTTCAATCGGTAAGTGCAACTGATTGAGTGCTGCCGTAAATCGAGTGGAACGTATTGAAACGAGATTTACGGCAGAAAACTTGAAAAGGCACTTTCATTGTGGTAAAATGAATTAGTACAACAACCCACC
>JBBIRG010000369.1:0-3048 GCA_037441945.1 Bacteroidota bacterium
TTCGCCGGTTATTTGATCGACGCCAACACAAAAATATTCCGGCATGATCTCGGCGGGAAACTGGAATATGAAATGAAACTCCCGGGGATCGGCTCGGCATGGGGATTCAGCGGGAAGAGGAACGATATGGAATCGTTCTATACGTTCAGTTCGTTCACAACCCCGCCGGTGATTTACCGTTACGACATTAAGAAAAATGAATCGACGCTGTTCCGGAAAACCGAGGTGAAAATTAATATTAATGATTATGAAACAAAACAGGTATTTTATCCAAGCAAAGACGGAACAAAAATCCCGATGTTTCTTGTGATGAAAAAAGGCCTGAAGCGGGACGGGAAGAACCCGGTTTTTCTGTATGGTTATGGCGGATTTAACGCGAGCATGACGCCTTACTTTTCCACGGCGAAAATGGTTTACCTTGAAAACGGCGGGATCTATGCCGTGGCGAATATCCGCGGAGGAGGAGAATACGGCGACGCATGGCATAAAGCCGGCATGCTTGAAAAGAAACAAAATGTATTCGATGATTTTATCGCCGCGGCGGAATATTTGATCAAGGAAAAATACACGTCGAAAGAAAAAATTGCGATAAACGGCGGATCCAACGGGGGATTACTGGTGGGTGCCTGCATGGTACAGCGGCCGGATTTGTTCAAAGTCGCCATCCCCGAAGTCGGCGTGCTTGATATGCTGCGGTATCACAAATTCACGATCGGGCACGCATGGGCGGTCGAATATGGCCGAAGCGATAACGAGAAACATTTTAATTTTCTGATAAAATATTCACCGCTTCATAATCTTAAAAAAGACGTATCCTATCCGGCCACGCTGGTGATGACCGCCGATCATGACGATCGCGTCGTTCCGGCGCATTCGTTTAAATATATTGCGACGTTACAGGAAATGCACAAAGGTAAAAACCCTGTTCTTATCCGGGTGGAATCCAAAGCCGGGCACGGCGGGGGGACGCCTACGAAAAAACGGATCGAACAATACACAGACGTCTGGGCGTTCGTGTTTCACAATCTGGGTATGACGATGAAATAAAGTTATTTGAAGAATAACGAATATCAAATGGTGAAGTTGAAAAGGACGCAGCCCTTTTGGATTGCGGTTGTACAAAAAAGTTAAACTTCTTCAAGAAGTTTAACTTTTTAATCCCAAAAAAGCACCCGTAGCCGCAACCTTCAGGTTGCGCAGATTTGCCAGGGGAGAGATTTGGCAAATCTTGGCGATTGTCAAATCTGAATTGATAAAGCGTTCAATTCTTATTATAATAATGGCTATAATTGGTTATGAAATCTTTTTATTTCATACGAGGATACATCATGAAACGTTTCGTTACGGGTTATATCGTGATCATTATGACTGTTTTCATTGCCAACCCAATTTTTGCCCAGACCCAAAAGAAAAAAACCATCGCCGTGCTGAACTTCGTGAATTCCGGCGGGGTGGACAAGAATGAAATTTCCATTCTCACAGACCGGTTTAATAATTATCTGGTGAATACCAATGTTTACAAGGTTCTTGAGCGCGAGAAAATGGACGCCATACTCAAAGAACAGGACTTCACGATGAGCGATAATTGTAACGCCGCCTAATGCGCCGTGCAAATAGGGCAGTTGCTCGGGATGGATCTGATGATTGCGGGCAAGATCGGTAAATTCGGGGTCATGTACACCATGGATATCCGCATCATTGATGTTTCTACGGGATAAATTCTTACGACCAAATCCGAGAATTACAAGGGCGAGAAAGAGGGCCTTTTAGACATGATTGAGTGATTGGCCTATTCCATTTCCGGAAAAACCGCGCCGGTAAAAAAGACTACAACGACAACCGGCTCCGGCGGAACGGTAACCGGCAAAACAACTTCCGATGACGACGGCGATGAAATCAAAATCGGTACGGTGACCAAGAAATTCGGTTCACTCGAAATTAATTGCGAGATGGACGGTACGCTGTATATTAATAACAAGCAGATTGGCGAAGTGACCGAAGGCTCGATTATTCCGATTGAGAAATTGAAGGTGGGTTCGCATATAGTAAAAATTATTCACGCCGACGGCGATTTTGCGGAGACGGTTAATATCGAGTTCAACAGAAAGACGATAATAACCGCTAAGGGGAGAAAGAAAAATGAAGTCATACTACCTGGCCACAGCAATGAAATGATATTTATACAAGGCGGCACATTCGACATGGGAGATAATTTTGGCGACGGACGGGATGATGAAAAGCCCGTGCACACGGTAACGGTGAGCGATTTTTACATGAGCAAATATGAGGTAACCGTCGGGATGTTTAAACAATTCATTGATGAAACCGCTTATCAGGCGGACGCGGACAAGGACGGCGGAAGCTATATCTGGAATGGCAAGGAATGGAAGAAAACATCCGGCGTGAACTGGAAATGCGACGCGGAGGGCAATATTCGTTCTTCTTCGGAATATGATCATCCGGTGATCCATGTGAGCTGGAACGACGCAAAGGCGTTTTGTTCCTGGCTTTCGAAAAAGACGGGGAAAAACTATCGCCTGCCCTATGAAGCGGAATGGGAGTACGCAGTAAGAAGCGGCGGGAAGAAATATAAATACTCGTGGGGTAACAGCGAACCGAACGGAATGCAATGTAATTTTGCCGATGCGAATACAAGTTTTGACTGGTCAACTAAAAGCGCTAACGACGGATACAAGTATACCGCTCCGGTAGGAAAATATCCGGCAAATGAATCAGGTCTATGCGATATGACCGGTAATGTTTGGGAATGGTGCGAGGACTGGTATGACGGAAGTTATTATAAGAATTCACCGGCTGTAAATCCGAAAGGGCCGAACAGCGGAACGCACCGGGTGTTGCGCGGCGGGTCGTGGTACGATGGACCGAGTTACCTGCGCGCATCGTACCGCATCAGCATCATTCCCGCTGGTCGTATCAGCGACTACGGTTTTCGTTTATCGAGGACTGAATAGGATTACCCTTTGCGGTTTACGCTTTTACCCTTTTCTTTTTTGCTTCTTTTTTCTTTTTCAAAAAGAAAAAAGAAGA
>JBBIRG010000370.1:0-301 GCA_037441945.1 Bacteroidota bacterium
TGATGGAATCGGCCGCAAAGGTCATTAAATCGGGAACACTCGGCGTCATTCTAACCGGAATGGGACGCGACGGAGCCGACGGAATGAAATCGATCAAAGATCAGGGCGGCTTAACGCTGGCGCAGAGCCCTGAAACCTGCATTGTGTTCGGTATGCCGAAAGAAGCCATTGAAATCGGCTCCGTCGATAAAGTTGTTTCCATCGATAAAATGGGCTATGAAATATTATCAATTTTAAAATTGGACGCGTCCATGTCCGTATAATCAACCAAGAGTACGCCTGTGGCAAAAGAAAAAATACT
>JBBIRG010000370.1:345-3044 GCA_037441945.1 Bacteroidota bacterium
AAAGCCGGTTACCGGGTTATCAGCGCAAAAAACGGCGTGGAGGGGATGAACCTCGTTGAAACCGAGAATCCCGACCTGATCATCAGCGACATCATTATGCCCGAACTCAACGGCTACCAGTTCTGCCGGTTAGTCAAAGATGATCCGTCGCGCGCGCATATTCCGATTATTCTGCTGACCAGTCTCGGACAGCAACAAGACCGGTTCTGGGGAATTGAAGCCGGCGCCAACAGTTTCGTCACCAAATCCACCGATACCTCCGGCTTACTCGGCGAAGTGGAAAAACTGCTCAAAGACCAGGTGAAACCGCAATCAGTGACTTATGCCGCGCGTGAGGAGGAACGGTACGATCTCTCGGCCTCCGAAAACGCCGAGGAAAGCGTCAAATCTAAAATCAACCGGATACTTGAGCGGCTTCTGTACGAATCCACCGTCTCGAACCGGATGCGCGACCTTTCCCGATACGCTTACAGCCGGACCGAAATGTTTCGGAAATTCTATGAGCTGTTTGAGCAGATCGTCGAATACAACGCCTCATCGGTTACACTATTCACGTACAACGAGACCCATTTTGTCACCGATCTTCAAAAACCGGTGGCGGAATCATTCACCGAAGCTATGTTCAGCCATATTATGGAACAGGAGTTTAATCCCGAACGCGTGCGCCTCGGTATGGCGCGCAATGTCCGCAGGGAATTGTTCCATGAGGAATTCCTTACGCCCGACGGACAGCCGGCCTTCAACTCCTCGATGATCGTACCGCTTTATGACGATCTCGAAGTAATCGGTTCCATTTCTGTTTTTACGACCGATACATTCGCTTACAACAAGGATATTTTCAAACTCATGCAGTTAATCGGACGCGAGATGGCGCTGACGATCCGTTATATTTCCAAGCTGGAAGAAATCGAGCGCATTAAGACCAATTTTACCTCGACCATCGTCAATGATTTACGCGCGCCGATTATTGCCAACCAGAGCTTTGTGGAAGCGCTTTACAATGAGTACGTCGATCCCATCACCGAGGACCAGAAGGAAATTCTCGGCAACCTTATGATGAATAACCGCCGCCTGCTGAGTTTCATTAACGATATTCTTGATGTTTCAAAAGTCGATTCGGGAACGCTGGAAGTTTTCCCGGAGGAAAATAATGTTAAAAACGCGATCGATGAAGCGATCAAGAATATACAGATTCTGGCCCTCCAGAAAGACTTAGTCCTGATTTCCGAAATGGACGATGATGGACTTTCCGCGTATTTTGACCACGAGAAAATTGTTCAGGTTCTGAATAACATGATTACCAACAGCATCAAGTTCACTCCGAACGGAGGCGAGATCTACGTTCAGGCTCTACCGGATTCCCAGGAACCCGGCGTCATACGATTTTCCGTGCGCGACACGGGCGTCGGGATCCCTGAGGATGAAATGCCCATGATTTTTGATAAATACAAACGGCAGGGCGGCGTGTTCTCCAGTGATGACGCGGCTTCCGGCGGAGGCATCGGTCTGGGACTGGCTATCTGCAAGGCAATTGTTGAAGCGCATAAGGGAAAAATCTGGGCTGAAAGCCAGATCGGGGAAGGCACAACGATGTACTTTACAATCAATCTTCAGCCCTGATAACGGAATTTATAACCCTTAAAGGGAATTTCAGAATTCAATGGACATTTTTCTTGATTCAACAACCGAAACCGTAACCTACAGCGACAAAGAAAAAGCCCAAGCCGCCGGCGCATTAAAGGCTATCGTCCTTGAAGGCGCCGAACAGGGAATCAGTCTTATTGCATTGAAAAACGCTAGAATCAATCGGCCGCTTCTTTTTTTGCTCGCAAAAGAAGGTAATTCCGACGCCTCTGCCGTATTGACGGAACTTAATTTACGCGCGATATTAGAAGAAGCGAAAAATCCGGATACCAAGGAAGAAGTCGCAACCGAAATGCTCGCAAAGGTTGTTTTGTGCAATGTTCCGTCCGTCCGCAAGCGCGCAATCCATATTCTGCTTAAAGTCAACCCGGATAAATTATTTGAAGTTCTTGGCGACATATCCCTGATGCCAACGCTCCGAATGGAAATATATAATCGTATACTCGAAGACGAGGAATTATCATTACGGAGCATGCTCCGTATGCTCCGTCATCTTGCCACTCCGTCTGAAGTGAAGGATAAAATCATGCAAAGGATCATGCGTATCCGGAAAATGATTGAAGAAAACTCGTCTCAAATCATTGAATGGAATCACAGGATTGATGATCTTGAAAAACGCAAACGGATCAAATTTCACAACATTGAACAGTATTATGAAGAAGTAAAGTCATCCATTGATGAATTTAAGACCATACCGAATATTGTGATGGATTTGAAATTTGACGTAGAAATCGCCTACGAAAACCTGAAATCTACTATCAAATCTTCATCCTGACATGCTCCCGAAACAATCGTATCCGGAACCACCGGTTTATGACGGAACAAAACGAATATTTTCTCCATTGCCCTATTTTGTAATTATTATAACATTCATAATTGTCATTACCGTCGGTATGCTGCTGACTCCTTCTTCGTCCGGTGTTGGCACCCATGAGTCATTGGGTTTGCCGCCGTGCGGTTTTTTGGTGATAACGGGTTATCCCTGTCCTTCCTGCGGGCTGACGACCGCGTTTGTCCTATTGCTTCACGGTCAAATTACGGAAGCTTTTCTGGTT
>JBBIRG010000371.1:0-2768 GCA_037441945.1 Bacteroidota bacterium
TGGGACCAGTATATAATCATGGCTTTCCCTATGATATTCTCAACGGGGACGAATCCCCATTTCCGGCTGTCATAACTTCGGTCACGGTTATCGCCAAGCACAAAAACATGCCCCGGCGGAACAACTACCGGCCCGTAATTATCCCGGCTTCCGGCTCCGACTGGGTAAACATTCTCGTATCCCTGGTCGAAAGCTATAATATCAGGGTCTTCATGTTTCAGGTTGGGATTCAAGCTATCCATACCAAAAAGCACGCCGTCGATAAATAATTTTTTTTCGCGGATCATCACAGTCTGATTTTCCAAGGCGACGCACCGCTTAATATAATCGATATCCGGATCGTTTGGAAATTTAAAAATAATCACGTCGCCGGGCTTTGGCGCCGTCACAGCTGGGAGGCGGAACCGGGGAATGGCGATGTCCGTGAAAGGCAGGGTCTCAGGGGATTGCGCTCCGTATATGAATTTATTGGCGAGAATAAAATCACAGACAATCAGTGTATCTTCCATCGAGCCGGTCGGGATCTTAAACGGCTGCATGACAAATGTTTTCAGTAAATAAGCCAGGACAACAGCCGTCAGGGCGACTTTAACTAGTTCCGAAATTTTACCGGATGATTTTTCGGAATCTTCGGATTGGTCCGGATTTCCTGAATCTGTTTTCTCAGACAGTTTGGTTGTGTATTCGGAATATCCGTTCAAACGGTTGACTCCTTCACCGACTGATGGGAGTTCTCATGCATAACGGAATCGTTCATCTTAATACGAAAAGCTGGTCTAACGGATAATCGTTCCTATCCGGCCCCAGTTTACTTTGGATAAATTGAGAGTGCTGAATAGTTTGAGTATCAGGTTAGTCTGCTTAGCCGCTTCCACATTCGACCAGTAAATCAGCAGTCCTTCTCCCATAATATGATCACGCGGTACCGGACCCCAGTACCGGCTGTCGAGGCTGTTGTCCCGGTTATCGCCCATCATGAAATAGTAATCCTGCCCGACAACATAGTTGTCCGAGCGGGTATTATCAATATAGTAACCGTCCGAACGAATTTCAAATGTACGGCCGTCCCGTAGCGACAAATATTTTATCAGGTCGGTGTTTTGTTGAGTGATCGTGACTGTATCATCTTTGGCGGGAATTCGAAAAGGCCCGAAATTAATACCGTCGCCCATAGCCGCAGGAAAAGCCTTGCGGTCCATCAAACGGTTTGGATCATAGTGTATGCCTTTAAAAGGAAATTCACCTATAAAACGCTTACCATCAACATAAAGTTCCTTCTGTTTGATTTCCACCGTTTGACCGGCAATAGCTACACAGCGTTTGATGTAATCGAGGCCTTTCTGGTCTCTTTCAAGTTCCGGATGAGGAAACCGGAATACAACGACATCGGATTGCCGGGGTTCCTTGAAAGAAGGAAAACGGTACCTAGGAAGTTTGATTTCTGTAAAAGGAATGTTTTCAGGCGTCTGCGCGCCATAAATGAATTTGTTCACAAAAATAAAATCACCAACCATTAATGTGCTGACCATAGAACTAGTGGGTATGGTGAATGCCTGAAGGACAAATGTCTGAACCACGTAGAAAATGCCGAGCGCCCAGGCAAAAGAACGCAAGGAATCGAGCATTCGCTGTTTGAGGGTTTTTTTCTCTTTTTGTTTTTTGGCGTCTTTATTTTCCGGCTGGTTTTTACTTTCTCTTTTTTTTGCCATAACTTTCTTTCAGTATCTTGCAATAATCGGGTTAGTTTTGTTATTAAAATAATGAACAGGAAGGTAATAATAAAATAGTCATAAATCAACCGTAAAGAGCGATTCGTTAACAAAACGCTCTGTTGAAAATTTATGAGGATTGAATAATAGGAAAAATCCATGAACGAAAATAAGCGCATAATATTACTTATACGTTTCATATAGAAAAAAGATTCAATAAATCGGATGGGGAAATAATGAAATGCTCGCGGAAGAACGAGAAACATTAAAAAATCATGAAGCAATCATTTTTCTGAACATTTCAGAGAAAAAGTGATAGTAGACGCTTTTCCTTTTTCGCTATCGACCCTGACGGTTTCGCTGTGCATTTCAACGATCTTCTTGACGATGGCAAGACCCAGGTCTGTGCTGGATTAGCCGCCGGTCTTCCGCGTGCTCAATTTCCTGAATGAGTGAAAAATGACTTTCAGGTCATCCACGCCGAGCCACCGCCAAACTTTCGAAACAGAAATCGCTACGCCTCTGTTCAGGTTGTTTGTGGAAACGATGCGCACCCAGTCGGCATTCAACGGCGGATGATCGGGAGGTAAATCAAAAACCAGTGTTATGTATTTTTGCGCGTTAATCTTTGACTGATTCCGTGAACACTCCTCAAACACAGAGCTGATCAACGGCAGCGTCTTGTTCAGTATGGTTTTTTTCCGGATTCAATCGCCGGTTTGTCCAGAATTTCCGAAAGCAGGCGCGTCTTGCCCTGCGGGGCTATCAACACATCTGCCGGATCTTAAAGACTGGTCTCGGCATCGAAGGAGTTGACTTTAGTTTCCTCTATAATCAAGCTCACAAAACGAACAATAACATTAAACGGCGAACGGAGATCATGCGCGGCAATCCCAAGAAATTCGTTTTTCTTTTCGTTCATAAACTTAAGTTCATGTAAAAGTTTTCATTTCATGAAAGCCATGGTAATATGATTCATGAGCTGGTCCGCAATTGAAATCATTGCCGGAAAAGGTATAATTGATAGCATCGTCGATCATTCCAGATTGACGGTTCAGG
>JBBIRG010000371.1:2778-3015 GCA_037441945.1 Bacteroidota bacterium
CCGTCTGATATTTCCCTGCAGATGGAGGAACACGACTCGGGAGCGGCGCGTGAAAAAAACCAAATGGTCTAAATAACGTATTCCAAAGTAAATCATTTTATCTGTGAGAAAACGGTTGATGGGGATGGGAAAAGGAAAACAGGTTTGTCCGTCGTAAATAAAATTATTCTTTTTTCTCGTTTTGGTTAAAATCTGGTTACGGTCTAAAGGTATCATAGCGAAAACAGCTTCATCCCC
>JBBIRG010000372.1:0-3015 GCA_037441945.1 Bacteroidota bacterium
AGCGCCGCTGACGACAAGTTCCTTGACCATCCGCGCGCCTTTTTCTTTGGCTAGCGCCATCGCTGCCTGTACGCCTTCCACGCTTCCGGAAATCACGATTTGTCCCGGCGAATTGAAATTAGCGCATTGTACGATTCCTTTAGCCGACGCTTCCGCGCAAATTGCGTTCAGCTCGTCCGCTTCCAGACCCATAACGGCGGCCATCGTTCCTTTTTGTTCCTCACCGGCTTTCTGCATGCCTTCGGCGCGTATTTTCACGACGCGCAGGGCGTCTTCAAACGTCATGAATCCGGCGGCGACCAGGGCGGGGTATTCTCCAAGGCTATGGCCGGCTGTCATGTGAAACGCTGGAAGTGAGGTTTTAAAGTGTTTCGCGACTTCTAAAGCAACCAGACTATGGACGAAAATTGCCGGCTGGGTTACTCGGGTCTGTTTAAGCGATTCTTCCGGCCCGTTGAACGAAACGGACATTAAATCGAAACCGAGAACGTCGTTCGCTTTATGATACAGGGTTTTCGCAATTTCAAACTGGTCGTAAAAATCTTTACCCATGCCAACATATTGCGCGCCCTGTCCGGGGAAAATGAAAGCTGTTTTTGACATCGTATTGTGATCCGTTTTTTTTTCGTTGGTTTAGTAAGCCCAGCGCATGAGAATACCGCTGGTAGTAAATCCGCCGCCGAAAGCCGCAACGACCACCAGATCGCCTTTCTTTACGCGTTTCGTGTCAACCGCTTCCGATAAACAAATTGGAATGGTCGCCGTCGTCGTGTTGCCGAAACGGTCGATGTTGATCATCACCTGATCGTCAGCTAGGTTCAGGCGGTTTTTGATCGAATCGATGATCCGCTTATTGGCTTGATGGGGAACCAGCAGGTTCACGTCTTTGCCGGAAAAACCGTTACGTTCCAGAACGGTGACGGCGGCATCGGACATTCCTTTGACGGCATATTGGTAAACTGTTTTACCGTCCTGGTAAATGTAGTGCATTTTCTTGTCGACGGTTTCATGCGTCGGCGGATTGAGGCTGCCCCCGCCGGGCATGTTCAGGAATTCAGCGCCCGAACCGTCGACGGTGTTGTAAAAATCAATAATGCCGAGATCGGGATCCGGACTGCGTTCGACGAGCGCTACTCCGCCGGCGTCGCCGATGCGCGCAGCGCGCTCGAGCAAGAACGCGCGAAACTCGCTGCCGCGGCGGTTATAGAAGTCATATTTTCGGCGCCGACAGCGAGTACTTTTTTCGCCCGGCCGGACTCAATGAACTGTGAAGCTACTGTCAGCGCATACGTAAAACCGCAGCAGGCGGCGATGAGGTCAAAGCCCCATACCTTTGACAGTCCGAGGTTCCGCTGAAGCAGGCAGGCTGTGGACGGGAAAAACATGTCCGGCGTGACGGTGGAAAAAACAATGACGTCGATTTCGTCCTTAGCGATGCCGGTTTTTTCCAGAAGGAGTTTGCCCGCTTCGGTCGCCAGATGGGACGTCGCTTTTCCGGGTTCAAGAATATGTCTTTCGCGGATTCCAGTACGCGAATAAATCCATTCGTCAGTGGTATCCACTATTTTTTCAAGATCGGCATTGGTCAGGATTTTTTCGGGCACCCAATGGGAAACCGCTGTTATGGCTGCGCGATAGGGAGGTTTGGACATAATGTTATTCATGTTTTAAATGTAGAAAAAAATAGACGTTCGTTACAGTTCGGTCAGTTTGATTTTTTCAGAAATAGCGGCAACGATATTTTTTTCGACCATATCCCTGGCGACATGCACGGCTTTCTGTACGGCTTTGGCGGAAGAGCTTCCGTGCCCGATAATGACGACGCCGTTAACGCCGAGGAGCGGAACGCCGCCGTGTGACTGGTAATCCCACTGCGACATGCCTTTGGCGAAGAAGTCATTGAACACTTTGCCCGTTTCAGGGCCGGCCTTCTGGACGTATCCGCCGATAACTTTTTTCAGGACTTTGACGAAGCTTTCGGCGAGTTTGAGAACGACGTTGCCTGTAAATCCATCGCATACAACCACGTCGGCGGTTCCCATCATCAGGTCGCGGCCTTCCTTGTTACCGCAGAAATTAAAAATGTTTTTCTGGCGGAACAGTTCGTTAGCCTTGACAGTCAGGTCGTTGCCTTTGGCGTCTTCCTCGCCGACGCTGAGCAGGCCGACGCGGGGATTAGCGATATTCCTCATGGCGTTCATATAGATGCTTCCCATCAGTCCGAACTGGAGAAGCTGTTGGGGCTTACAGTCGACGTTCGAGCCGACGTCTAACAGGAGCGTATCCTGTCCCGTAGCGGTGGGGAAGAACGCGCCGATGACCGGCCGCAGAATGCCTTCGATGCGGCCTAAACCCATCGTCGCGACCGTCATGACCGCGCCTGTGTTTCCCATGCTGATAAACGCCTGCGCTTCGCCTTTTTTCACGAGTTCGACGCCCGCGTGAATCGAGGACTTCGGTTTTTTGACCAGCGCCGCCGACGGCGATTCATCCATGCCGATATATTCGTCGGTATGGACGACGTGGAGAGTCTTGCCGAGCAGATGTCCGCCCTTGGCGTTCTCGACGGCTTTCACGACAGATTCTTCCGGTCCGGTCAGGATGATCGAATGCCCGGAGGATTGTTCGAGGAATTCTCCGGCCGCGAGGACGGCGCCGTCGGCAATTTTCGCAGGGGCTTCGTCCCCGCCCATGGCGTCAATAATGATCTTCATGGGTTCTCCGCTTTCAGTGGGTTAGTGAATAGGGTACTGAGGCTTATTCCATTTCTTTTGTGACTGTGACTTGCCGGCCGTCGTAATGACCGCAATGCGGGCAAAGGATATGCGGTTGCTTCGGCTGATTGCAGTTCGGGCAGTTCATTACGGCGGGCGCTTCGGCTTTCCAGTGCGTGCGGCGCTTGTCGCGGCGTATGGCGGAATGTCTGCGTTTTGGATTAGGCATATTAACTCCTTGAATATAATATAATATGTATTTAAACCGTTATTGTATCTCGGGCCGGAACATGCTCGCAAG
>JBBIRG010000373.1:0-217 GCA_037441945.1 Bacteroidota bacterium
TATGGTCGATCCTGGAAGATCACCAGAGAAACCTGTGGATAGGAACCGGCGGTGGAGGATTGCAGAAACTCGATCCTCAGAGAAAACGGTTTACATCTTACCGAACAAAAGAGGACGCGCATATCCAGCCGACGGGAAGCGTCGCCTTCAATCAGGAAAACCCGAATGATAATTTTATCTGGTGCCTGCTGGAGGAGAGCCCAGGCATGATCTGGCT
>JBBIRG010000373.1:245-3006 GCA_037441945.1 Bacteroidota bacterium
TGTCAGCCGGAATGCCTTTACTTATTACCGCAACGATCCGGCGGATCCGAACAGCCTCGGAGCGGACTATGTAAGGACGATGTATAAGGACCGCGAAGGGCAAATATGGATCGGCACTTACGGAGGGGGACTCAACCGATGGGACAGCAAGAAGAAGCGATTTGAAAAATGGATTCACCGATCGGATGATTCGCTTTCCATCAGCAACAACGACGTACTTTGCATCACTGAAGACCTCAGTAACCGGCTGTGGATAGGCACCGGCGAAGGGCTGAACCTGTTTGACCGAACGGCTCAGACATTCCGGAGATTCACATCAAAAGACGGGCTTCCCAACGCGACCGTTTACGGGATTCTGCCCGATGTCAGCGGCGGCCTGTGGCTCAGCACGAATCAAGGCATTGTCCGCATGACGTTTGTAAATGACGAAAAAAGAAAATTATCTGTATCGCAGATCCGCGCTTATGGCCTCAGCGACGGCGTGCAGCAGCTTGAATTCAATTCCGGCGCTTATATGCGGAGCCATAACGGGGAAATGTATTACGGCGGCGTCAACGGATTCAACCGCTTCAATCCCGAAGACATACTCAACAACCCATACATTCCTCCGGTTGTGCTGACCTCGTTTACCCGGCAATCCCAGAAAACAATGAATCCCGGCAAGGATTTCGTAAAAGAAATTATTTTATCCCAGAAAGATCTGTTTATCGCATTCGAATTCTCGGCTCTGGATTATGCCGCACCGGATAAAAATCAGTATCGGTACCGTCTGGAAGGATTTGACAATGACTGGATTTACGCGGGTAATCGGCGCTATGTCAGTTACACCAACCTGGATCCGGGCGATTATGTTTTCAGGGTTAAAGGTACAAACAGCGACGGTGTCTGGAATGAATCTTCCCTGCAGATCCCCGTAACCATCGCTCCTCCGTTCTGGAAAACGGCCTGGTTTCTTGGTTTTTTGACTGTCCTGCTGATTGGGTCGGTTTTTGCCGTTTATTATTACCGAGTCGGAAATGTTCAGAAAAGAAACCTTCTGCTGAAGCAGACTATCGCGCAGAGAACGGCGGAACTCAGCGATTACGCGCATAAACTCGAACTGGCGAACGACGCCCTGTTGAACGCTAATAAACAGATTACCGAATCCAATGAGGCGCTCGTTATCGCCAACCGCCAGATCACCATCGCCAACCAGATGAAATCGAAGTTTCTGGCGAATATGAGCCACGAACTGCGCACGCCGCTGAACGCGATTATCGGTTTTTCCGATATCATCCTCCAGAAAACGCTCGGCAACCTGACGCCGGAACAGAACGACGCCGTTCATGCGATCCTCGAAAGCGGGCAGAACCTGCTGCGGCTCATCAACGATATCCTCGATCTCTCCAAGATCGAAGCCGGGAAAATGGAACTCAACCGCGCGGAAGTCAGTCTCCAGGAAATCGTGCTATCCGCTAGAAACGTGACAACGCCCCTGCTGAAGAAGAAAAGGCAGAACGTCCAGGTGCTGATCTCCGACCGCGTGCCGGAATTGTTCGTCGACGAGACCAAGATCAAGCAGGTGCTCCTGAATTTGCTGAGCAACGCCAATAAATTCACGCCAGATCAGGGAAAGATCGTCATTGCCGCCGACGTCGTCCTGCATGAAGATGGTTATCCCGATGAACTCGATCTGCGCGTCATGGACAACGGCTGCGGGATACCGCCGGATGAACTGGAAGTCATTTTCCAGGAATTCAGGCAATCTACCATAAGCCAAAACGCCAACTACCCTAAGGGAACGGGACTGGGTCTGACGCTGTCGCGTAAAATCATCGAGATGCATCACGGCAAACTCTGGGCGGAAAGCGACGGCGCCGGCGGTAGCACGTTCATCATCCGGCTGCCGCTGAAAGAAAAAATCATCCGTGAGCGGCTGCCCGTGAAATTCCAGTCGCAGAAAAAAACGCCTTCGGTCCTCATCATCGAAGACGATCCGAATGCAGTCAAACTGCTGGAATATTACCTTGACGGACAGGGCTACACAATCATAAAAGCCATGACAGCCGAAGAAGGCATTCGTCTTGCAAAAGATTTCAAGCCGACCGTTATCTCGCTCGATGTGATGTTGCCCGATAAAAGCGGTTGGGAAGTTTTGGAAATCCTTAAAACCCATTCCGAAACCCAGGATATTCCCGTCATCCTCCTGACCGCGTTCGAGGACAGGGAACTGGGTTACCGCCTGAACGCAAGCCGCTATTTCGTTAAGCCCATAGACCGCCAGGAACTGCTGGCGACCATTGCCCAGCTGTCCAAAAAACAGGACGCGCTGAAACCCGTCCATAAAGATGAATTCATCAGCGAACTGAAAAATATTTCTAATTCATAATTTTTTACGGAAGAATGTTCATGCTTATCCGCATTTTGTTGTTTCTGTCAATTACAACTTCCGCCGCATCGCAGAATTTGGTCTACCGCATGAAAGTGGACGGAGTGATCAACCCGGCGTCCGCGGAATTTATTCAGTCCGGCGTTGAAAAGGCCAATGCGGGAGGCGCGCAGTGCCTGATAATCGAACTGGACACCCCCGGCGGCCTGATGAAATCCATGAATATTATTATAAAATCCGTTATGGGTTCCGAAGTGCCCGTTGTGATGTACGTGTCGCCGTCGGGTTCCCATTGCGCGTCGGCGGGCGTCTTTATCATGATGGCGGCGCATGTTGCGGCGATGGCCCCGGGCACGAACATCGGAGCGGCTCATCCGGTGAACCTCGGCGGAG
>JBBIRG010000374.1:0-2075 GCA_037441945.1 Bacteroidota bacterium
CCGATTGAATCCCATGATGACATTAATAATAATACGCTCAGTGTCTTCAGAAGCGTATCGAAAGATCCGGACGGATATCATCTGATGCATCATTACCTCTATTTTGAAGAATCCGCGAACGCGCACAAAGCCGCTGAAGTCCTGAAAAACAAAGGTTATTCGGTCGATGTGTCGGAATCGCCGGGCGAACTGACGGGCAACCTGAAATGGCTGACGCTGGCCGGTAAAATATCCCTGATCAACGACCGCACCATGGATGATGAACTCCGTACGATGGAAGATATCGCGCGCGCGCACGGCGGCGTGTACGACGGCTGGGAAGTTCAGATCCAGGACGGCGACGCATCGGATTTTATTTCGCAAAAAGCCTACGATTGACGGCGTTTATATTTTACTTGATTTCAATTCCCAATTCATATAAAATCCGTGCGGTTTAACTGTTTACCTGTTGCATGGATCATCCCTTAACTGTTGTGAAAAAAGGATAATATGCCGATCAAAGTCACTCCCCACAACTGCACCGGATGCCGGTTGTGTATCCAGGTCTGTACCATTGAAAAATTCCACGAAGTGAATCCGAAGAAATCCCGCCTGCGCATCGAGGGAAAATTTCCGGAACCGGGAACGTACCATCCGTATGTCTGCACGGAATGCGGTCTGTGCGCAGAGGCATGTCCTACCGAAGCGATCATTAAAAATGAAAACGGCGTTCTTCAGGTCGTTGACGAACTCTGCACGGAATGCGGGGCTTGTATTGACGCATGTCCCGAAAGTGTGATGATGCGCTGGAAAGGCGGGATTCCTTATAAATGCGATTTCTGCATGATGTGCACCGAAGTCTGCAACACCGGCGCCATCGTCAAAGTTTAATTACTGGAGGTCATTATGTTATACGGATACGGCGGACATGAAGTCCGCATTGATTTAAATAATAACGGCGTAACAAAAAAAGCACTTGATCCGGACTTTGCCCGGAAATGGCTGGGCGGACGCGGTTTTATCTGTAAAATTCTATACGACGAGGTTCCGCGGCAGGTTCAGGCTTTTGATCCGGAGAACCTGCTTGTCGTCAGTCCGGGCGTTCTTTCCGGCCATTTTGCCCCGTCGGGAAGTAAATGCTGTTTCGGCGCGGTCTCCCCTATTTCCAACGGTCACGGCGATTCCACGGTCGGCGGGCATTTCGGCCCTGAACTGAAATTCGCGGGAATCGACCTGCTTGTTGTCAAAGGCAAAATGGATAAACCTTCGTACATTTTTATTGATGATGATAAAGTCGAAATCCGCGACGCTTCCAAATACTGGGGCAAAGGTTCGATGGAATCCGAGAAAATGCTGAAAGACGATCTCGGCGAGGATTTTGAAATTGTAACGATTGGTCCCGCTGGAGAGAATCTTGTTACCTGCGCGTGCATCTCGCATGATTACGGGCGTCAGGCCGGCCGCTGCGGAATCGGAGCCGTCATGGGTTCGAAAAAGATCAAAGCCATCGCCGTTCGCGGAACAAAATCCCTTCCCGTTCACGACCTGAAAAAGAACAAGAAAGTCAATCTCGCGATCATCAAGCGCACCAGCGTTCACCCAAACATGGAACCTTGGCAGAAATACGGAACCGCGATGTTCGTCGGCTGGTCGAACAACAACGGCGTTTATCCGACGCGCAATTTCCAGACAACGTATATGGAGGGCAACGAAAAACTCGACGGTCCCGAACTGGTGGAACGCCTGCTCGTTTCCCATAAAGCCTGCTTCGGATGTTGGATGAACTGCGGAAAATATTCCAAGGTCTCGATTCCCGGTAAACCGGATGTTTTCGTGGAAGGCCCGGAATACGAGACCAACGCGCTTTGCGGCGGCAATTGCGGTTTCACGCGGATTGACGAAGTCGCATACAATAACTGGGTCTGCGATCATCTCGGATTTGATTCCATGTCCGGCGGCGGGCTTGTCGCTTTCGCAATGGAATGTTATGAAAAAGGACTGATCACGAAAGACCAGCTGGAAGGCCGTGAACTGCGCTGGGGCCACGTGGAAGATTTTGAGCATTTCCTAAACATGGTAGCCTACCGGCGCGGCAT
>JBBIRG010000374.1:2094-2994 GCA_037441945.1 Bacteroidota bacterium
GCGAGTGGTTCGCGCAGGGTTTAGTGCCGGCTTCAAAACATATCGGCGGCGGATCTGAAAAATTCGCCGTGCAGGTAAAAGGCCAGGGCATGAGCGGTTACGACGGACGCTACGCGCCCGCGATGCTGCTCGCGTACATGACCGCCGATATCGGCGCGCATCACAACCGCGCGTGGACCATCACCATGGACGACGATATGGGACGCGACGTCGTCAAAGGCAAAGCGAAAGTCGTTGTCTATTTACAGCATATACGGCCGTTTTTCGATACCGTGTCATGCTGCCGGCTGTTCTGGGGCGAAGTGGACGTCACGCCCGAGGAACATATCGACGCGATCGTCATGGCAACCGGCTGGAGCGATTTCACGCTCGAAGAGGCGATGAAACAATCGGAGCGCATCTGGAATCTGAACCGCGCGCATTTCCTGGAACGCAACGCGCATATCAGCAAATCCGGCCGCAGTTACGATTATCCAAACGCACGGTTCTATGAAGAACCCGTTCCATCCGGACCAGGCAAAGGCGCTATCGTCACAAAAGAACAGATCGAATTCATGCTCGACGAGTATTATATGTCACGAGGTTGGGGCAAAGACGGCAATCCGTCGAAAGAAGTGCTGTTCGATCTCGGACTTAACGAGGTTGCCGCTAACCTCGAAAAAGCCGGCATGATCGGAACACTGATGGGCACACTGCCGCCGATCCGCGGTGAGCGGTATAAACCGAAGGCCTTCTGATGACGATTTACCTGAAAGCGGGAGGAATACTGAAACAATACATTATGCCCGACGTGGACGAATATACGCGTAAAATTGAAATCGCGGAATCCTTGCCGTTGGAACAAATCATCGCCGGTATCGGGCTTAAGAAAAGCCATGTATCCATGGCATTGCTCAACGG
>JBBIRG010000375.1:0-2992 GCA_037441945.1 Bacteroidota bacterium
CGCTGATCCGATGGTTTTATTTGGATAAAAACAATCTCGTTGTGTATAAATATTGAGGCCGTATAAACTGAATAACCAGCGTAAAATCTGTTGAATTTTGACTAGGCTTTTATTAAACTTGACAGTTATAACTTAAACGGAAACCGCGCCCAATGACCGAACAACCAACGATCTATCAGAATTATCTGCCCGTATTAGTTCTGCTGATTATCGCGGTAGTGATTCCCGCGGTGATACTGATCCTGACGCATCGTCTCGGGCCGCGCAAACCCAGCGAACGCAAACTATCGATGTACGAATCGGGCATGCCCCCGGTAGGCGGAGCGCATCCAAAATTTTCTGTCCGTTTCTACATTCTGGCGATGTTGTTTATTCTTTTTGATATCGAAGTCGTGTTCATGTATCCCTGGGCGGTGATTTATAAAAAATGGATCGCCGTCAGCTCTTTTATTCTGATCGAAGGACTTATCTTTATCGCGATACTGCTGGTCGGTTACATTTACGTCTGGCGCAAAGGCGCGCTGGAATGGGAATGACCGTCATTGACCTATAACGAAACCAAACCGTGCCAAACAACGATCTGATCTTAAAACGCGTCCTTGAGCCCTTTTCCGAAACGGTTCTTAAATCTGAAGAATTTCGGGAACGGTTGATTTTATATATACGGCGTGAAAATATTTTAGAGGTCATGACGTTCCTGAAAAATGATCCGGAAATTCAATTTGATTTCCTGGCCGACTTGACGGCTGTTGATTATTTGAAAATGGAAAAATCTCCCCGTTTTCATGTGGTTTATAACCTTCGCTCTATGAAACACGGCCATCGGTTGACGGTTAAGGCTCCTGTTCAGGAAAACGACTGCCGCATCGAATCGGTCGTATCATTGTGGAAATCCGCCAACTGGATGGAACGCGAAACGCATGAAATGTACGGCATTACGTTCGACCATCATCCGGATCTGCGGAAACTGCTGATGCCGGAAGCGTTTAAGGATTACCCGCTTAGGAAGGATTATCCGCTCCGCGGTAAAGGCGAACGGGAAAAACTTCTGCCGGAAGGATCTTAATGAAATATTTCCTTTTCCCGCTAAACACACAAAAAACGCGAAAGAATAATTAAACGATCAATATTTTCGTCTGTTTAGCGTGTTTCGCGGGAAAAATAATTACCTGAAAACAGGAAGTCAAATTTGACCGAAACGACCGACAACGACATCACCGTCCCCACCACCGATGAGCTGAAAGAGAAGCTGGACGAACGCCGGAAAACCGCTTTGCTGATCGGCGAGGACTCCGCCGATTATCTGAAGGAAGCGAACCGTTGCGAGACAATGACGCTGAACTTCGGTCCCCAGCATCCGGCGACGCACGGCACGCTGCGCATGATCATGGAACTTTGCGGAGAGACGATCGTGAAACTCGACGCGCGGCCTGGCTATCTGCACACCGGATTCGAGAAACTCGGTGAGCATTTTACCTGGAACCAGTACATCGCTGTCACCGACCGGATGAATTATCTTTCGCCGCTTTCAAACAACGTCGGATTCGCCTGCGCGGCGGAACGACTACTGGGAATCGAAATTCCGAAACGCGCGCAATATATCCGCGTGATCATGGCCGAATTATCTCGGATCGCCGATCATCTTGTCAGCATTGGCACACATGCCCTGGATCTCGGCGCGTTTACCGTATTCCTGTACGCGTTCCGGCAGAGGGAATTCATTTACGATTTGTTCGAAATCTCCACCGGCACGCGCCTGACCACCAGTTACACGCGCATCGGCGGACTAGCGAGGGATTTTCCCGAAGGACACAAGGAACAGATCGCGCAGTTCTGCAAACAATTTGACATCGTGTACGGCCAGATCGAGGGACTGCTGAACGAGAACCGTATTTTCCAGGATCGTACGCAGGGCGTCGGACGAATCGACGGGGAATCGGCGGTCAATTTCGGCATGACAGGGCCGGCGTTGCGAGCGAGCGGCGTGGATTACGACATCCGCAAGGACGAACCATACCTCGTTTACAAGGAACTGGATTTTGAAATTCCGATCGGGCACGAGGGCGACGTGTACGAACGGTACCTCTGCCGCATGGAAGAAATGCGCCAGAGCATACGGATCATCGAACAATGCCTGAAACATATGCCCGGCGGATCCGTGAATGTGGATGACCTGAACATCGCGCTGCCTCCCAAAGAACAGGTATACGGAAGCATCGAAGGGCTTATCCATCATTTCAAGATCATCATGGATCATCACGGTATACGAGTCCCGCCCGGCGAAATCTATGACTGCACGGAATCCCCGAACGGCGAGCTGGGTTGGTACTTAGTCAGCGACGGATCAGGCGTGCCGTATAAAGTCCATGTCCGCGCGCCTTCGTTTATCCATTTCTCGATGATGCCCCGTTTATGCGAAGGCGGAATGGTCAGCGACAGCGTTGCCGTACTGGGAAGCCTGAACGTCATCGCCGGCGAATGCGACCGATAAATATAAAGGAACCGAATTGATTCTATCCGAAAACATTCATCAAAAAATCGCCAGGCTGCTAACGCGTTATCCCCGGAAAGAAGCCGCTGTGATTCCCGTTCTTCATGAAGTGCAAAAGGAATTCGGTTATATACCGGATGAATCGATTGTTGAGATCGCGGAATCGCTGGATTTGCCGGCGACGCGCGTTCATGACGTGTTGTCGTTTTACACAATGTTCAAACGGAAAAAAACGGGCAAGTATCACATCCAGGTATGCAGAACCTTATCCTGCGCGAGCCGGGGAGCGCGAGAACTGATGGGTTATCTTCAGGAACGATGCGGCGTACACATTAATGGCGGCGTTTCGTCCGACGGAAAATTTTCTATTGAAACCGTAGAATGCCTCGGGGCTTGCGCGAACGCTCCGGTGATCCAGGTCAACGGCGTCTTTTACGAAAACCTGACGCGGAATAAAATCGACGATTTGATCAGCCGGTGGAAATTGGAAAAAAGCGAATA
>JBBIRG010000376.1:0-227 GCA_037441945.1 Bacteroidota bacterium
AGCATCGCGGTCCCGAAATGACGGTATACTACAAGCGTCCGGATATGAAAATGGTCAGCGACTTTTTCGGCGAAATCAATCCCGTCTCCGATCACCATAACGTCAAAATCAGTAACCGGTCTTTTCAGGATAGTGTCGCGCACATATCCGCCGACGATGTAGGCCTCGTAACTATGTTTATCCGCCAGAACGCCGACGGCCCGGATGAGTTCATGTATGATTTCAGG
>JBBIRG010000376.1:241-2972 GCA_037441945.1 Bacteroidota bacterium
TTCCCGACGGGTTCATTTTTATCCGGGGCCGACCTTCGTATGCGACGGTTGTCTCCGGTTTATCCGTGCAGCGGTTAACGAAATGTTTCGGATCAGGTTTTACGGTTGGGTATCTGGCGTTTCGCTGTCGCCGGAAAAAATATTCAGCTGCTTTTTCTTCGCGGCTGAACGGTCCGCGGACATTTTTTTTCGTTTTACTTTCAATTCCGCATCGGCAGCGTCTGCGGAAAGGTTGGCCAGAAACTGCTCCGTTTCCGCGATGATTAAGCTGTCATCAGCTTCAAAAAACCTTTTGCCGGCCATCAGATCCCAGTAAGCGGCCATAGCGCGCGCGGCCGTTTCACCAATGCCGAATTCTTCCTGAAGCATCCGTGCGGTTTCGCTGATTTCCGTTTCTGCTTTCATCCTGGGTTTACCGGTCATCGGCTTGCAACAGCTGGTCGATGATCTGAGGCGCAGTGACGCCGTCGGCTTCGGCGCTGAAATTGGTCACCAGGCGGTGCCGGAGCACTGGTTTGACCAAAGCGCGAACATCGTCAATATCCGGTGAGTAACGGCCGCTGAGAATTGCCCTGGCTTTAGCGCCGAGAATCAGATACTGCGAGGCGCGCGGGCCGGCGCCCCAACTGATCCAGTCGTGAATGAATTTCGGAGCAAGCGGCGATTTCGGGCGCGTACGGTTCACGATCCGCACGGCATACTGAACAACCGGATCGGAAACGGGGACACGCCGGACAAGTTCCTGATAAAATAAAATATCGCCGGCGCTGAGGATTTTCTTCACCTGTCTTTCGTGTGAGCTGGTAGTGGACCTGACAATCTCCATTTCCTCGTCAAATGACGGATAATCGATCCAGATGTTGAACATGAACCGGTCGAGCTGCGCCTCGGGCAGCGGATAGGTTCCCTCCTGCTCGATCGGGTTCTGTGTTGCGAGCACAAAAAACGGCTCATCCAGGACATACGTGGTTCCGGCGGCGGTCACTTTATGTTCCTGCATCGCTTCCAGAAGGGCGGACTGCGTTTTCGGCGGCGTTCGGTTGATTTCGTCGGCAAGGATCATGTTCGCAAATACAGGGCCTTTTACGAAACGGAACTGCTTCGCGCCTGTTTTCATATCATCCTCAATGATTTCCGTCCCGGTAATGTCGCTTGGCATCAAGTCGGGCGTGAACTGGATCCGGTTGAATTTCAGGTCCATGGCGCGTGAAATCGTGTTGATCAGCAGGGTTTTCGCTAATCCCGGAATCCCGATGAGCAGACAGTGCCCGCGGGAAAACAACGCGATAATCAGTTCGTCGATCACCGGTTTCTGGCCGATGATGACTTTAGCAATTTCCCGCTCCAGTTCGCCTTTCGCCCGCTTCAGCGATTCTACGGCGGTAACGTCGTCCATATCGCGCGTAACAACCTGTGTCAGCTGAGCGTCTGAATAAGTGGTGTCGGTCATGGGTGCCTTTACCTGTATTTTTCAATGAGTTTGTTTTTTAGTTAAGCAGCTTTTTGTTTCACCGGCGGATTATCTGCCGGTAAAAAATAACTTGTCAACGCGACGTTTACTCCGATTCTATCATTTCGTCGTCGGCGCGGGTCCATTCATCCTGTTCTTTCCACCAGTATGAAGCGCATCGCCGGCAGCGATGCAACTCCGCTCCGGTATCCGGCGCTTTCCGCATTGGCTCCATCTGCGCCGCATCCGTAACGGCTGCCGGATACTGCCGGATAAGCTGAAAGAACTCATATGGCTTCATACGGAACCATTGACCGGTCTGCCGTTTAGTATCTGTCATTCTAAACCGGATCAGCGATGAACAGAAGGTACACTGGTATAAATCATAATCAATTCCGCTCAGGACGCACCGCAAACCGTCTTGAGCGCGGCTCAGGTAAAGAAGGTCTTTCCAGTAAAAGCGGTCCTTGGTGCGAATCATGATTTTCTTTCAAAAAAATGCGCGTTTATTATATATATTATACTCTCAAAATGCAATAAAGAATCAGGAAATGAATTAATTTTGCAATCCGGAGTATATTTTTCCAGGCGCATAATGAGAAATCCTTCACCATTAAGAATACGGAAAATTTTATTTGTACAAATCGTAAAAAAACGCTGAGAATTATAATTTATGGTCTTTAAAAAACTTAGGTGGCCCCCGGTGAACGAGCACACAATCCGACAGATGCTGCCGTGAAATCAAAGAAATGATTTTTCATAAAATATTTTACCCAAACAAAAAGCCTCTGCCGGTCAGCCGGCAGAGGCTTTTTTATTAACGGAACTGATAAAAATTATTTCCTGAACTTTTCCAGGTTCTTTTCATATTTCTCGGTTGAACGGCCGGCTTCTTTCGCAAGCTGAACCGCCAATTCTTCCTGCGTAATTGCGTCCTGCTTCTTTCCGTTTATAAATAAAAGATTGGCGTAAATATCGACAACATAAGGATTTTTTTTCATCTCTGACGCTTTCTTCGCCCATGTTTCGGCCTTCTGCAAATAAGCCTTGTCGGCCACGTTTTTCAGAAAAACTGATGCAATCATAATCATCGATTCCGCGTTATTCATTTTATATTTTTCAACGACGCCGACGGCGGTCTTAGCGTATTCATTCCATTTTTCTTTTTTGGCGAAATACGCCATGTCGAGTTCGGCGAGCAGTTCCGCGTTACGGCCAAATTTCAGCGCGCCGGTTTTTACTTTCGCCGTTCTGTAGGATACGTCGGTGGTATCGCTCATG
>JBBIRG010000377.1:0-1808 GCA_037441945.1 Bacteroidota bacterium
CGGAGGAAGCGCAAGGAAAATTATTTTACCGCGAAGCGCGCTATGAGCGCAAAGAAAAACCTGTTAATTCCTTTGCGAACTCCGCGCCCTCTTAGGTGAAATACCAACCATCGAGACTCGAAGGCATTCGGATTCGAATTAGTACGTTTATTTTATCTCACTTTGCGAGTCTGCAGAAAAATTTTATGTTTCTGGAAAATCCATACTCTGATATACACTACATTTCCCTTGATTCTGGCCTTTCGGGCTTCTATATTCCGGCGTGTTTGGATTATAAAACGGAGGTGTCACTTGTCATCAGCGATTTCCCGCGTCATTGTGGCTTTGATTTTCATACCGCTCGTGGTTGCCGTCATCATCCTCGGGAGCTTATGGTTCAGCGCGTTCATCGCGGGGCTTATGATTCTGGGCCTGCTTGAATTCCGCCGTCTGACCCTGCAGAAAAATGCTTCTTTGTCTCTTTGGGTTACTTTGCCGTTTGTTCCGGCGCTTGCGTGGATCGCGCATCAGAATCGTCCGGATATGCTGTATCCGCTTATGCTGGCTTTTCCGGTCATCCTCCTCGCAGCCGAATTGTTCCGTTCGGAAGGTTCTCCGCTACTGAATGCCTCAGCCGCGTTTCTTTCACTGGCTTACGCCGGACTGATGATGACCGCGATGATTCTGCTCCGTAACACGTCGCTCAGCGCTGATCCGGCTGATATGGCCGGCATGCAGATTATCTTTACGATACTGGGCGGGATATGGAGTTGTGATACACTGGCCTATTACGGCGGCAGGATGTTTGGCCGGCATAAGCTGTTTGAACGGGTCAGCCCGAACAAGACATGGGAAGGCGCCCTTTCCGGATTCGCGGGCGCTTTCGCAGGCGGATTTTTAGTTAAACTGATTTTTATACAGGGGGGTTATCCATTTGAACTTTCCACACAGGACATTATTGTTGTTGCTTTCCTTGCGGGAACCGCCGGGCAACTGGGTGAGCTTGCTGAATCGTGGATGAAACGCGACGCCGGGGTAAAAGACAGCGGATCACTTCTTCCGGGTCACGGCGGCATACTCGACCGGTTCGATAGTTTGCTTTTCGTCGCTCCTTCGGTTTATATTTATTTTGCTTTCCTCAGATAATCACCAACTTACCCATTTCCGGAGAATCTTCATGAAAAAAGTGTCATTCATCGCCATTCTTCTTCTGATCATGGGGTTTACGGCGTGCGGTAAAAAACCGTCCGACGCGCATATTCCCAGGGGCGGAACGGTCGTCATCGCCCTGCCGGCCGACGCGGACGCGCTTAACCCCATTCTTTGGCGAAGCAGTTCCACAGGCGCGGTGCTACAGTTCCTTTTCCCAGACCTTCTGGAAACCGATTTCGACACGGTAAAAGGGGTTGTTGTTTTTCTGCCGTCGCTGGCGAAATCGTGGGAGTGGAACGGCGACGGAACATCGCTCACGTATCATCTCCGGACTGACGCCCGGTGGGAAGACAGCGTTCCCGTTACCGCGCATGATATCAAATTTTCTTACAGCCTGTACGCGCATCCGGAAATCCCGGGCGTACGGAAAAATTACATGCAGTTTTTCCTGAAAAACAGCAAAGGCGAGACCGACATCGACCGGTCGGTTATTGTTCCGGACGATTCCACGATTACGTTCCGGTTCAGCCGGGCTTACGAAAAAAACCAGCAGCTGGCTCATACGCAGCTTCATTTTATTCCGAAGCATATCGCTGAAAAAGTGCCGGTTTCCGGATGGCTTTCGGCGGAATTCAACAATAAGCCCGTAACCGGAAAACATTACCGTCTTCACGCGT
>JBBIRG010000377.1:1824-2960 GCA_037441945.1 Bacteroidota bacterium
AAATTGTTCTGGTGAAAAACGAACTGTGGAAGATTCCCCATGCCGCTTATCCCGACCGCATCGTATTCCGCATTCTGCCCGACATGAGCAGCCGCCTGGCCGAGCTCAAATCGGGGAATGTCGATATCGTTGAGGGACTTTCCCCGGACGACGCGCGCCGGCTGGCCCGCGAAGGCGTTCCCGTCCGCATCGAACGTCAGTCGTTCCGCAGGTTCGATTACATCGGCTGGAACAACATCGATCCCGTAATTTACGAATCTTCGAAAGGTAAAACGATCCGGCCGCATCCGTTGTTCGGCGACCGGCTGGTCCGCCGCGCGCTGACGATGGCCGTTGACCGCGAAGCGCTTATCGCAGGATGGTTAGGCGGATACGGGCAGGCCTGCAGCGGCCCCGTATCGCCGGCGTTCCGCTGGGCCTATCATGACTCGCTTCGGCCAATGGCGTTCGATCCCGAAGCCGCGAAATCGCTTCTAAAAAAAGCCGGCTGGGCTGACCGTGACGGCGACGGCCTACTCGACCGCGACGGCCAACGTTTTGTATTTACGCTTGTTTCCAACACCGGCAACCCACGCCGCGAATTCGCCATGCAGCGAATCATGAATGACCTGAAACAGATCGGCGTCGAATGCCGCCTTCAGCTTCTCGAATCCAACATGTTCAGCGCGGGTCTGAAAAACAGAAGTTATGACGCGTTCCTCGGCGGCGTCAGCGCCTCCCTGTCGCTCGACCTATCCGCCCAGTTCGGTTCCGATCTCCGAACCAGCGCTTTTAATTACTACGGATATCAGAACCCCGCCGTAGACAGTCTCTTAAATATCGCCAACGGATTCCGCGATATGACGGAAGCCGGACCGGTAATGAAAAAGGTACAGGAAATCATACACGAAGACCAGCCGGTCACTTTCCTGTACTGGTTTGACAACTTAGTCGGCATTAGTAACCGGATCAACGGAACCCGGGTTGACATTTTATCGGCGTATCACCGATATTACGACTGGTATATCGGGCAGAATCCTTAATCCGGGAACAATCACTGCCCGAAATTCGGCTGGTGTTGAAACGCAATGCAGATATCTTAAAATTGTGCTGGCGATAGTTAAATCATTTCCGGTAAATCCTATTTCTGATTATTT
>JBBIRG010000378.1:0-1072 GCA_037441945.1 Bacteroidota bacterium
AGGCCTGATGTGGAAGCAGTTCACGCCCGACGGCATGCTGCAATATCCTAATTTTCTTGAAACAGTGCTGGCCGTCATCCCGATGTATATCGTCCGTTCCGTGGGCGGCGCGATGTACCTTTTCGGTTTCGTGCTGATGATCGTGAACCTGTTCCTCACCATCCGAAAGGGGTCGTTCGTGGCTCAGGAAGAAGCGAAAGCGGCTCCGCTTATCAAAGAAAGCGCGCACGCAAACCCGCTCCGTCAGCATTTGCACCGCTGGTTAGAAAGCAAGCCTTTCCCATTCATCATCCTGACCACGGTCGCGATCCTGATCGGGGGGATTATTGAAATCGTTCCGACGATTGTCGTCAAATCGAACGTGCCGACCATCGCCAGCGTAAAGCCGTATACGCCGCTGGAACTTGAAGGCCGCGACATCTATATCAGCGAGGGCTGCAACGCCTGTCATTCACAGATGATACGGCCGTTCCGATCTGAGACCGAGCGCTACGGCGAATATTCCAAAGCCGGTGAATTTGTGTATGACCATCCGTTCCTCTGGGGTTCGAAGCGAACGGGACCGGATCTTCACCGGGAGGGCGGAAAGTACCCCAACGCATGGCATTACTTTCATATGATCGAACCGGAAAGCATGTCGCCGGGTTCCATCATGCCGGAATATCCCTGGCTCGCTGAAAGAAGTTATGATTCAACAGGGATTGTTGCCAAACTGAAAGCGATGAAATCCATCGGGACGCCGTATTCGGATGACGACATCGCGCTGGGCGTGCGCAGCATGAACATCCAGGCGGAAGCCGTTGCCGCGGAGCTGAAGCAGTCCGGCGTGGAAATTCCGCACGACCGGCAGCTGATCGCCCTCATCGCTTACCTCCAGCGGCTCGGTATCGACATTAAAGGGACACCGGCCGATCAGATTCCGATGAAATAAAGGCGCCGTCATGAAAGAATTTTTCGCTCATATTTCAGGCATTCAGTATATGGCGACCGGCGCGCTCCTGGTTTTTTTTACGCTGTTTGTCATGATTCTTGTCCGTGTTATCCGTATTGACAAAAAGAAAGCGGAACGATA
>JBBIRG010000378.1:1110-2641 GCA_037441945.1 Bacteroidota bacterium
AATCCATGAACGGAGATTATATGGAAAAAGAACGCGATCAGTTCATTGATCATGATTTCGACGGAATAAAAGAATTTGACAATCCCATGCCGCGCTGGTGGCTGAATTTATTCTACATCACAGTGATCTGGGGCGTTGCTTATCTGATTTATTACCATGTCACAGAAATCGGGGACCGTTCGGTGGATGAATACAAAAAGGAATATGATCCGCAATGGACAAAAACCCGCGATCCCGGATATAAGCCGTTAGCGCTGATGCCATCCTATCAGAACCCGTATTCCTTTATGGCTGTTCACGATATAACGCCGAGAATGAGGATTCTGGCGGCTGGAGGAGGAAAGATCACGGCTAAAAGCGCCGATAAGGTTATGAAAACCTATGAGCTCATCACCGACGCGCCCGGACTGGCGACCGGAAAAGAATTATATATCAAAAACTGTGTCGCCTGTCATGGCCCGTTCGGCGAAGGCGGAATCGGACCGAATCTGACCGACGATTACTGGATACACGGCGGAGACATCAGCGCGATCGGCAATACGGTTTATTACGGCGTGACGTCAAAAGGCATGCTCGCCTGGGGCCCGATCCTCAAGGAAAAAGAAATCCAGCAGGTCTCCAGTTATGTGGTATCACTGAAGGGAACCAATCCGCCGAATCCCAAAGCGCCGCAAGGCGATCTGGTGAAGATAGATTAAGTAAAATTAGTTGATAGTTTTTTTGGCAGGCACATTTTAATACGATGTAATAATATAAATCTTTTGTTCATGAAGCAACATGGTTTGGTTGTATAATTGAGACCCGAAATATGAATTCTAAATTCGGATTTCGTTTACATGAGTCATTATTCTCTTATCCATAATCAACTTGTATTTGTCATTTTTTTATCATGAGGTATGGTATGAGGTTATGTATAGCGCTGTTTATGTTACTGGTTTTGAGTTTTCCTGTTTTTCTTATTGCCGGCGAACCTCCAAATTCTATGAGTCTGTGGACAGTATTTTATAATGAATTAAATGTAACACCCTATCCGACATTTTGGAACCGGCATACGGATTCAATACAGGAACCGGCGCTGGAAACATTCGTAAATTATAACAATATTATAAATACGAAGTATCAGGGTAACCGCCTGCATCTCAGTGGAGTCGCATACGGAGTGAGCGCATCCAATCCGGTCCGTATCGGAAAGAAAAATTACGGTTCACTGTTTGCGTCTTACAGCAGCATCGTATCGGATAATAAATGGCGGTTTCGCAAGGATGCAAACTACATCGCATATAATGACGATGTACGAAATTATAATATAGGGTATAAACACACGCCATGGAAAAATTTTTCTTTGAAAGCGACTATCGGTATTATTCAAACCTGCGGAAGATCGGTAATGCAAACAGGTTTTCAAACGGGTTATAATTGGCCCCAAGTCAATATTCATGTGGGTTACAATCTATCCGGCGTCGCCCAGTACGGAGAGTTTTCGTACGACAATGTTATTGTATATACTCCGCTCAAAATGAGAGTTCACTCG
>JBBIRG010000378.1:2651-2952 GCA_037441945.1 Bacteroidota bacterium
ATTATACTGAGGCGTTCTGGCGAACCAATGACTACTTTACAGTTTATACCGCGGGTCGAATGAATTTGTTGACCCGAGATGCATTCAATAAGAACCGGTTTTTAACGATGCCGGATATCAAAAACTATAATATCGAAAACAGATTATTTTTCCGTAATGGCGTCTGGAATTCTGAATTGTATCATTCCTTTTCACGAACCCCGGCGCTGGCGCGTCTTTCCAAAGATGACTTACGATATGGGTCTGTGGAGTTTCCCGGTCTTGATCACCATATCGTGGACTGGTCATTCGGGTGGCAGCC
>JBBIRG010000379.1:0-1135 GCA_037441945.1 Bacteroidota bacterium
CTGAACTGTTGATGAACGCGAATGCCGCGCCGGCGGCTCTATCCGGGCTTGCCCAAAAAAAAGCCGTTACCGTTTTCGAACGCGAACGGCTCCGCGATCCTCTGATGGGGGAAATCGTCAAACCGAAAAAAATTCGCCTGAATGAGGATCAGCAGCAGGCGGTCATGAAGATCAATGAAAAAATTGAATCCGGAGGATATCACACGTTTCTGCTCCACGGCGTCACCGGAAGCGGCAAGACTCAGGTTTACATCGAAACGATAAAAACCGTGATCGTAGGCGGCCAGTCGGCGATCGTGCTGGTGCCAGAAATTTCGCTTACCCCGCAGGTAGTCGAACGGTTCCGTTCCTATTTTCCCGAACTTGTTACCGTTTGGCACAGCAAAATGTCCATGGGTGAGCGGTTCGACGTCTGGCGGAAAATCCACGCCGGAAAGTCACGGATCGTAATCGGCGCCCGTTCCGCGGTGTTCACGCCGGTGAAAAACCTCGGACTGATCGTCGTTGACGAAGAACACGAATCCACATACAAACAAACCGACGTAACGCCCCGATATCATGCCCGCGACGCGGCCGTCATGCGCGCTGTGTTCAGCAACGCCGTGGTTGTGCTGGGATCGGCGACGCCGGGCGTCGAATCGTATTACAACGCGATGAACGGCAAGTACACGCTGATCGAGCTTCCACGGCGCATCCGGGACGTTCCTATGCCCGAAGTCGAAATTGTGGACATGCGAGCGGAAAAAGAAGAGCATACCGAAGGATGGCTTCCCATTTTTTCGCGTTCCTTACGCGATAAAATGCAATGCGCCTTTCGCTACAGTCAGCAGGTCATCCTGTTCCAGAACCGTCGCGGATACGCGAGTTACGTTCAGTGCTTCGACTGCGGCTACGTAGCCGAATGCCCGAACTGCAGCATCTCGCTCACTTTGCATACCCAGATTAAAAAACTCCGCTGTCATTACTGCGGCCATGCCGTCCCGGAACTCCGGGCCTGCCCGCAGTGTCAGAACGTAAACCTGATGAGTCACGGCGTCGGCACCCAGCGCGTGGAAGAATTGCTGAAAACCATGTATCCGAAAAACACGATCCTGCGCATGGATCTCGATACGACATCGCGTAAAGGCTCGCACCA
>JBBIRG010000379.1:1145-2940 GCA_037441945.1 Bacteroidota bacterium
TCTCGAGCAGTTCAAAAACCGCGAAGCGTCCGTACTGCTGGGCACGCAGATGATCACCAAAGGCCTCGACTTTGACAACGTGACGGTGGTCGGCGTCATATCGGCGGACACGACGTTGTTGCTTCCTGATTTCCGCTCATCAGAACGCACGTTCCAACTGCTGACACAGGTCGCCGGAAGAGCCGGGCGGAAGGATAAGCTTGGACGCGTAGTGATCCAGACGTTCAATCCCGACCGGGCGCCGATCCAGTACGCGCAGAAGCACGATTTCAAAGGCTTCTACGCCGAAGAAATCAGGCACCGCGAGGAACTAATGTACCCACCGTTCGGACGACTTATCGTGTTTGTCTTCAAACACGCCGATTCTAAAAAAGTAGTTGAACACTGCCAACTTTTTTCCGATATTCTCCGGTCGCAGATGACGAAGCGCCACTGGGCGACGCATCACGCGATGCTGCTCGGCCCGACCGCCTCGCCGATTGGAAAAATCCGCAACCAATTCCGGTGGCAGATCCTGGTCAAGATCAACAAATCTTTCGACCGCAGCGGCCGCATGTTCCTTGCCCTGATGAAAGAAACCGAACGCCTGTATAAAGAAAAAACCGGCGGTGAAGCGGTACCGCACACGACGGAAATCGATCCCAATAACCTGCTCTGAAACACACATCCATGAGCCGACGATTCAACCAGAAAAAAGAAGCCTTCGAAATCCTCAACGAGGAACTCAGCGACCTGATCCCGATCGAGCAGCGCATTCTGAAAAAGGAACAGGAAGGGCAGATCCGGGCCGAAGAGCCGAAAACCCGCCAGCAGATCCCGCAGGCGTGGTTGGACGAGCAGGCGGCGTTGTTCAAGAAATACAAACTCGTCGAGCGCGTCTACCGGTTTTACCGGAACATTATCCAGAACATGAGCAGCAACATCATCTGCACCGACATGGCCTGGTGCATCACGTTCATGAACGCCAACGCCGCAAAAACGCTCGGCTTCGCGATCGACGAACTGCTCGGAAAAAACCTGACCGACCTGTTCGCCGATCCCGCCAAGGACGGGCGCATCATCGACCTGATGCTGCTCACCAACAAACGGTTTGAGAGCAAGGAAGTGACGATGAAATCGCGGTCCGGCCAGACCATCCCGATCGGGTTCAGCACCTCGGCGCTGATCGAAAACGATGAACAGATCGGCGTGATCATAGTCTTCCGCGACCTGACTGAAACGCAGGTTATGCGGAAACAGGTGGAGCGCATGGAACGGCTCGCTACGCTCGGCGAGTTGGCCACCGGTATCGCGCATGAAGTGCGTAACCCGCTGGGCGGCATCAAGGCCGCTTCCCAGGTGCTCGAGGAATCGTTTGACCAGTACGACAGCCGGCTTGAGCTCGTCAGCCGAATCGTCCGCGAAGCTGACCGCGTGAACAACCTGCTGATGGATTTCTTCAAGTTCGCAAAGCCCGTCAAGCCCTCGCAGAACTACCATGACATCGAGACCATCATCGACAGCATTTATCTCCTTCTGGCCGCGCAGATTAAAGTCAAACGCATACAGTTCAAGGAGGAATTTTCGGACGTGGTTCCAAAAATCTACGCCGACGCCAACCAGATCGAGCAGGTGCTGATGAACGTATTTCTCAACGCTCTCCAAGCCATGCCCGAAGGCGGCACGTTGACCGTCCGCGCCCACGCGACAACCATCAGCAATAATCCGCAGGTGACCTGGTCGGAGGACATACTCGACAAGGACATGCCGTTCGTCGCCATTGAGGTCGCGGATACCGGCATCGGCATACCTAAGG
>JBBIRG010000380.1:0-2923 GCA_037441945.1 Bacteroidota bacterium
CGTCAGCCATTGCCCGTAGCGATTGATTCTGTCAAAAGGCGAACTTCCGTCCGTACCGGTATGCCCGGTATTTTTTGTATCGCCCTGATCGTCCACATGGTCTTTCGCCGCGAGGGACATGCCTTTGGAGGGTTTCAGCGTGTCAATCGGCGAAGCGGACATGAGGTATTCATAACATTCCTGAACGGCGGCCTTGCCTTCATTCGTACGGATAGCTATCTCCCCCGGATATTCCAGCAGAGCGCCGTTAAAATATTTCAGCATCGCCCGGACATGTTTCGCGTAACCCGGCGGGTCGGAGCGGACGGCGTTCAGTTCCCGGACAACTTCCTTTTCAAGATCCGTTAGATAGGTCATGGTGGGTTTCACCGTGCTTTTATCCTGAATTGCGCTTCCGGTTCCCGTATCATCGGATACTTTTTTTACTGTTCCAGTCGAGGCAATCTGATCGCTGAAAAGATCGGTCAGCCGTTTGCCGGCATATCCGACGAAAGCGTTGTTATAGGCGATTTTCCCGTCCCAATTATCGTGATCAATCCACATGACGGCAGAGGAGGAAGGGATTTTATAAATGCCGGTTGTTTCCTGGTTGTAGTCTTCATAGGCTTTGAAGCTTTCACCGAGCGTTTTGCCCGCGAACAGATTCGCCGTAAAGTGCTGGAACGCGTCGCCGTACCAGTTCGCAAAATAGCCTGAGAAACCAATATCCATAAACGGTTTAGCGTACATGCTTACCCGGCGCGACGCTTCTTCCTCGTCGATCGCCCCGATATCCGAGCCGGAATTGCCCGCGGTGAAACAGCCGTACAGCATGACGATAGCGCCATCAGCGGGTTTGAGTTCTTTGCGGATGGTTTCGGATGAGGCGAAATAATCTTTCAGCGAGAATCCCCCTACCCATTTGGGCGGATTGTCGCCGTCGTAAACGCCGTGTCCGCGGTACATCAGGAAATGGGCGCCGTTGCAGGCTTCTTTGATTTCCGACCAGGAATTGGAGGGCGTATAAAACTCACGCACGTTAACACCCCGTTCTCTAAGCGTCTTTGCCGTCATTTTCAGGTTGCTGATCTCGGAAACGGTCCAGCTTCCACCGTCCCCGTCAATCGGAGCGCCGATCAGCACGGCCTTCAGTCCGTTGATATTAACGGTGGCCTCGGGCAATGCGGACCGGAGCTTAACCGGTTTAAATTTTTCCGGTATCGAAACCATTTGATTGGAAGTAACCTGAGCTTGAACCGGTGAGGCGTACATTAAAAACAGCAACGCCATCCATCCACATTTTTTTTGTAAAAGCGTCATTGATTATCGTCCTTTCACTAAATCAGTTAGCATAAATCGCCCGGTGGTCCAAGAAGTAAACGCAAAAATATTTGACGCAAAATATTTTTCCTTTGGGCCCGGCAGCCGGTTGAAATCAATCCGGCGATTTTTTAATTAAAAAAACCCCCGTCAGCATCCTGTCGGGGGTTTTCTAGCAGCCTATCGGCTTATAATTGATTTTGAACGGTCTTAACGCCCCATTCGAAGGCTTGTTCGTTGAGCGGGATCAGGGCGCATTTATCCTTGAGCGTCATGCGGATGGCCGTCAGCATTGTTTCAGCTGGGAATATATCCGTCGCCGCCTGAAGGGCGCCGAGCGCGACGATGTTCTTGACGATCACCTTTCCGAGGTCATTGGCGATTTCCGCGAACGGCACGCCGAACATTTTTACGCCGTCGAATTTCGGCGCGTCGGTGATGATGCCGCTGTCATAGATGATCGTACCGCCCTTGACAACGTCCGGCCCGAATTTGACCAGGCTCAGCCGGTTAAACGCGATCAGGATATGGGGATTGGGCGACGCCGGGGATAGTACTTCGGTTTCAGCGATATGCACGTCGGCATAGGATGTTCCGCCGCGGGATTCCGGCCCGTAACTCGGAATATGCGTGGCATCGTATCCTTCGTTGATGCCCGCCTGGACGATCAGCATGGCCGCCGTCTGCGCGCCGTCGCCTCCGGAACCGGCTAATTTCATCGCGATGTCTTTTGGCGCAATATGATTTGGGAACGATTTGCAGTGCTTCGCTTCCGCCTCCGAGCGTCCGTCGACAATCTCGATTAATTTTTCAGACGCGAAATTGGGCTTATTCAGAATGAACGGATAGGGCGGCTCGATATCTTTTTTGACGCCCAGCGGAAAAACCGGAACCATGTTCTTTTCGACCCATTCTTCGTTTTGGGTTGTTGTCATTTTCATATGCGTAGGACATTCCGAAAGCACTTCGACAAACGCGAATCCTTTATTCTCGGCCTGGATCCGGATCGCCTTGTGGATGGCTTTTTTCGCTTTGACGCGCTGTTTGTTGTCAAATAACGCGACGCGTTCGACATAGATCGTCCCGTCGAGCCCGGCCATGGTTTCGGCGACTTTCATCGGCTGTCCGGCAAGGGTTTGCCGTCCCGTCGGAGATGTGGATGTCTTCATGCCCATCAGCGTCGTCGGCGCCATTTGCCCGCCGGTCATGCCGTAGATCGCGTTATTGATGAAAATGACCGTAAAAGGAATACCGAGCTGCGCGGCAAACATGATTTCTGCGATGCCGATGGATGCGAGGTCGCCGTCGCCCTGGTAACTGATGACGACGGAATTCGGGTTAGCAACCTTATGCCCAAGGCCGACGGCCGGCGCGCGTCCGTGCGGCGCCTGAGAATTGCCGACGTCCATATAGTAGTAAAGAAACACGCTGCAGCCGACCGGCGAAATCGCGATGGTCCGGTCCTGAATGCCCAAATCCATGATCGCTTCCGCTATATATTTATGCGCCAGACCGTGTCCGCAGCCAGGACAATAATGCGTGGAATGGCCTTTGATGCCCTGCCCGTGAGCGTGACGTTCGAATTTTTCATAAAAGGTTTTCATGAGCGGACCTCCTTCAGCGA
>JBBIRG010000381.1:0-2919 GCA_037441945.1 Bacteroidota bacterium
GCTCAGCCGGCAGCCCGCGTTTTCTGGGTCAAGGCAATGGGCTCCGTGTATCACATTATAAGTGTGGCCGACTTCAAGATCATAAACCGAAGCGAGTTCAACCGCCATAGCGGCGCTGGATTTGTTGAATTTCTCTTCAAGAACAACGATATACTGACCGGGGATCAGCGTGCCCGCCGGGGCGTTGCTCAAATCCTGATCGAATGTCAATCCGTTGTTGTCGTTGTTTTCGCAGCTGAACATTACAAACGCAAAACAAAGCGATAGTACCAAGGTAAGATTACGTTTCATGGGAGTCTCCTTTTTTTAGTTTATTAAACGTTAATATTTTTTTTCATTACTATATCGTACAACAAATATTATGCCGAAAATAAGAGTGTTAATCAGAATTATGAGTATAAGATATACTAAATAAAAAAAACAATTTAAAACATTAATCAACAATGTTTCAAGTCCGTTTTTTTTAAGATTTTGCAAGTGTACTGTTATGTATATAAATATTTATAATGACCCTAAAAAGGAAATTTTTCATAAAATCGAGCATAAAAATTCACACTTTTACGTCCAAAAAAAATATTTCTTTATAAACGTTTGATTATATGTAGCATAGCAATACGTGATTTTGACTGTGAATATAAATTTACAGATTTTATTAAATTCACAGCAGGTGTACTTAAGACGGCGCTTAGATAAAACACATGAGCATGAAAATTAAATCATCAAATCCGGTCGCACAGAATTTTTTAGAAAAAATTCACTCCTGCTGATTTTGCTTTTTATCAGTTGTTTTCAGGTTTATATTTAATCGATACAAACCTGAAAGGTGAAACTTTATGGATCAGCGACATCAGGAGTACATTGATTATTACCGGGTTCGCGTGAAGAAATACGAGAATAACCAGATTTACGAAAATTCGTTGAAAGCCGAACAAAATATTCTCCGCGTCATTTCCGGCGCGCCGACACTGGAGGAATTTAAAACAGCGGTCGAAAAGGACAAGCCGCGCATCCAATGCGCCATCGCGCTGATCAAAGATCAGGAACTGGCAAGGAAGAAACGTTTTACCGAACTCAACGAACCGGTGCGCAGGCTTTCCGCGGATAAAATCATCGCCGTCGTTGATACGATGAACAGCGACACGGAACTGATCCAAACTGTCGGCAATATCAATAATGAAGTGAATGTACGCATTTCCGTAGATCTGCTCGTGGAACAGTTCATGTCGGATACCACCGCGCTGGAAAATATCGAAGTCTGGGAGACGGCGGAGGTGCCCGGCGAATGGCACAACGAAGTGAAACGGGATTAGCCGGACAATCGCCGCGCCGAGTACCGAAAATTTTGGAACGAGAACATTCTGCCTAACGCGCGCAAGTGGGATCCGAACTGGGATTTAAACTACGATCTGCTCTGGGAGAAACGCCACCGCCGGAAACTCTCCTATATGTCCGACGAAACACTGGAAAAAAGGATCGAACAACATAAACGTTACAGGGGGCACTCTGATGCCGGTCGATAAAAACTTTACAGACCCGATCCTAAATACCTTCAGGTACATGGCGAAAGACCTGACGGACAAAAAAGCGTCCGGCCCGGCCTTCGACAACATGATGGCGACGCTCGCGACGATGGAACAATTAGCCGATCAACTGAACGATATCATGTCGTTCAACGCCGAGATGGTGAAACAGAACCTGTATAACGGATTCAGCAATTTTTTCGGCGAAGCTTACGCCAACCTGTCCAAACAAATGTCCTCCGGCGGCGCCGACGACGCTTCCCTGCTCGCGATGACGCTGAAAGCCTACGAGGGCGCGATCGTCAACCTGAAAGACGTTCCTTAAAGCGACAAGCTTATCAAACCCATACAGGAATTAGTGGACATGGGAAAATCGGGCGTATCGTATCCGGTGTTCCTGCGCGTCGCCGAAGAACGCGGCCTGTTCAAAGCTATGGAGGGCACCGTGGTCGTGCGGGACGTGATTCTCGAAGAAATCGAATTCGCCAAACAGTCCTTCCTGCCGCTTCATGTCAAAATGCACGAGGAAAAACTCGCCGCGTTCGACGTATTAGCCGCGCGTTCATCGCTGGGCATTCCCGATTCGTTCGAGTTCGGTTTAGTCCGGCAGAAAATCGATGGAGGTACGAACCGGAGATCATCCGCCGGAAGGAATGCATCAACCGCTGGGAGAAATTACTCGATCTGGTATATGACTGGGCGGATTCGTTCTGTTCTTTCGCGCGTTATGACGAACGCTGGGCCGATCTGCGCGGCATGAATTTCACGGAACGAAATATCAGGCGTACGCAGGAATGCGTTCCGGGTTTTCTGAAAGTCCGCGAGAAAATCTTCGACGATTATTTTCATCTGACGTGGGACGATATTTTTACGCATGAAACATTCGCCACCGAACAGTCCGCCGGCCGCGTGAATTTCAAAGGCCCGCACTTAGATAAGATCAAACAGGGATATCCGTTCTGCAAACCCGGCGGAAAACCTTCGAAGGAACTGATCGCTTTCGCGGAGAGTATTTACAGGAAGTAGATTTTTAAAGGCCAGAAAACAACAAAATTTTCCGGTAACGGTTGACCGCGCCAACAATTGTTTTCTATCTTAATGATTGTGTTTTTTTATAAAGCGTTTTCCGTTATGCGGCCCTATAAGTGAAAAACGGAAAACGGGCGGCAATCAATTTTTCCTTGCTAAATCAAAAATAGCGATCTACTTTTTTTGCCATAGATGGGTTTCATTCTTTACGTCTGATATCACAGGAAAATTGCCATGCCTGACAATCCTGCTCCGCGCTATGAAATGATCAATATCCGGCCGGGCTATATCGTGGTTGAACATGAAATTTTCAGTCACGCAATGCGGTCCTATTTTTCATCCGAATCGTCCGTTCCCAAGGAAGAATATC
>JBBIRG010000382.1:0-2900 GCA_037441945.1 Bacteroidota bacterium
CTGGCTTGTCCAGGTTAGGATAAACAAGTTTATCGAAGGAGTATTTAGACCGCATTGGACGAACATAAGTTCGTCCAACGGTATTCACTTTTTTTCTTCCGGAGACCTACTTTTCGTTGGTCTATGCCGGTTACCGGTATTATTCATTGTTTTCGCTAACAATTATTTGTTATTAATTCCGTTTTAGTGGGACAGAGCACATCCCCCGGAACCCGCTCAGTGCACCTTCGAACCGATATTTTCTCCCAGCACGATCCGTTTGAAATTGCCATGCGTCTTGAGATTGAACACTACGATCGGCAGTTTGTTTTCCATGCACAGCGTGACGGCGGTCGTGTCCATGACGTTCAGTCCCTGTTTTACGACGTCGAGATAGGAGATTTTGTCGAATTTGAAGGCGTTCGCGTTCTTTTCGGGGTCGGAGTCGTACACGCCGTCGACGCGGGTTCCTTTGAGGATGACGTCGGCTTCGATTTCGATCGCGCGCAGCGACGCGGCGGTATCGGTGGTGAAATAGGGATTGCCGGTTCCCGCGGCGAAGATCACGATGCGTCCTTTCTGGAGATGGCGTATCGCGCGACGGCGAATGAACGGCTCGGCCATTTGTTCCATCTTGACCGCGCTCATCACGCGCGTGAACAATCCGATTTTTTCCAGCGCGTCCTGCATGGCCAACGAATTGATCACGGTGGCCAGCATGCCCATATGGTCGGCGGTGACGCGGTCCATGCCGCTGGCGCTGGCGCCCAGCCCGCGGAAAATGTTTCCCCCGCCGATCACTATACCGATCTCCACCCCGAGGGTCTTTACGTCTTTGATCTCCTCGGCGATCTGGCGGATGATGTTACGGTCGATGCCGAACGACTGGTCGCCCATCAGCGCTTCGCCGCTCAGCTTCAGGAGAATGCGTTTATAAACGGGTAACGGCATATTTTCCTCGCTTCATGAATAGGGTTTATGACTTCACATAACACATAATCGAAATCGTTCCGTCCGGTAAAAAAAAACCACGAATGAAACATTCGTGGTTTAAAACCGGCCTGGTTAATCGCCTAGGCGATAGCGCACAAACCGCTGTATCGTGACGGGCTTGCCCGCTTTCTTTGAAAATTCGCCGACAATGTCGTTGATCGTTTTGGACTGGTCTTTGACGAACGCCTGTTCCGTCAGGCAGGCTTCCTGGTAATATTTATCGATCCGGCCTTTGACGATCTGGTCAAGAATTTTTTCCGGTTTGCCTTCGTTGCGCGCCTGTTCCTTGAAAATCTCTATTTCCTTGGCGAGTGCGTCGGCGGAGATTTCCTCCCGTCTGATGGCGACGGGATTCATCGCGGCGATCTGCATGGCGATATCACGTCCGAACAGGTACAGGTCGTTCATCATCGCTGGTTCAACGCCGTCGATGCCGATATGTATCAGAACGCCGAGTTTGTTGCCCGGATGGATGTAATCGGCGATCATGCCTTTGCCCGCGTCGATGTTGCAGAACCGCTTGACAAGAATGCGTTCGCCGATCTTGCCGGTCAGCTCGGCGGTAACGTCGCTGATGGTTTTGCCTTTATCAAACGCCGCTTCGGCGTTCAGGAACGCTTCCAGGTCGCCGGACTTCGCGGCGTGCGCCTGGTTCAGCACGTCTTCGGCGAATTTTCGGAAGTCGTCGTTCTTGGCGACGAAATCGGTTTCGCAGTTGATTTCCACAAGCGTGCCGCGCGTTTTCTTATCGTCTACTTTCGCGAGGACGATGCCTTCTTTAGCGACGCGGGTCGCTTTTTCAGCGCTCTTTTTTAGGCCTTTCTGGCGCAGGATATCCATCGCCTTTTCAGCATCGCCCTGCGCTTCCATAAGGGCTTTTTTGCAATCCATCATACCGGCGCCGGTCTTCTCGCGAAGTTGCATCACGACGGCGGCGCTTATCTCAAACTGTGACATGTATTCTCCTGTGGTTCTGTTAAATTGATTCGGCGCCTTGAAACGGCGAGCCGTTATTTCTTTTCCGCGGGTTCTTTTTTGGAATAGCGGAATTTCCGGTCGTCCGACTCCCATTTCCTTCGGGTTTCGTCCTTATTCTGGTCGAGTTCGTTGTCCTTGAATTCTTTTTCTTTTTCCTTCATCTTCGCGGAAGCGGTCTGACCGGCTTCGACGACGGCATCTGTCAGCGTTTTGGCGATCACTTCGATCGACTTGAAAGCGTCGTCATTGCCCGGAATCACGAAATTGATCGGATCGGGATCGCAGTTGGTATCGACCACGGCAAATACGGGAATGCCGAGGATATTGGCTTCGCGCACGGCGATGGCTTCTTTCTTGATGTCGATCACGAAAACGGCTCCGGGCAGCTGCCGCATGTCTTCGATGCCTTCAAGGACTTTTTTCAGTTTCATTTTCTGGCGTTCCAGCATCAGGCGTTCTTTTTTAGTGATCTTCTCGAACGTTCCGTCGATTTCCTTCTTCTCGATGTTCTTCATGAATTTGATGCTTTTGCGGATCGTAGAGAAATTGGTCAGCATACCTCCGAGCCAGCGGTCAACGACGTAAAACTGGCCGGCGCGTTTCGCTTCGGTTTTGATGATTTCCTGCGCCTGCTTTTTCGTACCGACGAACAGGATTTTTTCGCCGTTCGCGACGATGCCGGCGATAGATTTACAGGCCGCTTCCAGAGCGGCGACGGATTTTTTGAGGTCAATGATATGAATGCCGTTTTTTTCCATGAAAATAAACGGCTTCATTTTCGGGTTCCAGCGCCGGGTCAGGTGTCCGAAATGGACTCCGGCGGAAAGCAAGTCTTCCATTTTTTTGTTGCGGTCGAATGCCACGACGGGCGTCTCGTTCATCATAGGATACTCCTTGGGATTCGGGTTAAACGGCCACTTTCGTCATTTCCTGTCAGAAACCCGCTAAAA
>JBBIRG010000383.1:0-2896 GCA_037441945.1 Bacteroidota bacterium
GCGCTTCGGAACCGGTTAACGCGTACACAAACTTGAATTATTCCTATGATACAACCAGCTATTCCCGACTCAAAACCGAAATCAAGACGTTAGACTGGAATTATAATACGCGACACTGGACTCTGCAAACGCCGTTTCTGGGGGAGTTTACGCTGAATGACCGCTGGAAAATCACCGCCGGGGTCAACCGGATCATTGAGCGCTGGACGATCGACGAGGAAACTGTTGCGTATTACAACCTCCGCCAGATCACGGAAAACGGGATAATGTCGACCCGGACTAAATTCGGTGAGCGTTACCGTGAAAGAACCGTACGTTTGTCCGATAACCGGTTTGAAGTGATCGCGAATGTGGAAGCCGCTATTTCCCCGCAATTTAAAATCAATCTAATGTTCAGTCCTGAACTGGATGATGATATACGAATATCTCAGTGGATGGTGGGATTCAGAACAAATTTTTAAAGACGAAAACGAATATTTGATATTATTAGATAAAACAATTAACTTTACTAAATTATGGAGAAAAACCATGGAAACCCCTAAGAAAAAAACAACGGTATTTATGTTGGTAGCAGCGTTATCGACCTGGCTGATGATTTCATGCGACGACGCAAACAATGATAAAAACCGAAAATACGACAAACTCGCCGATCTTTATGGCCGATCGATGATCTACAACAGTCTCGGCCGTTTTATGATGGCCGGTAATTATTCCGAAATACAAAACGGCGGTGAATTGAATTACTGGTATTTCATGCCTGGGATGATGATGATGGGTTTCGGAAACGGCACGGTCAGCAACGACGGCATTTCCCAGGATACGGCTTTTTATGATCCCGTAACCGGTTACTGGACTTACAGCTATTCCGACAGTAACTTTGCCATGTCCATGCGCTACAAATTCACACCGCGCGATTCAAACGGCTATCCCACGGCTGAAACGGATGCTTATGTGTTCGAGTCGAGTTATACAGGAAACTGGAACGACGAATGGTTTAATATGAGCTATACATATAACGGGCAATCGGATTTTCAGATTAGCGGTCTGAGAAATTGGATGGATTCAGCAATTATCGGGGAACTGGTTTACTCCGGAAACTCGGTATCGAATTCCACGCAGATCTTTTCAGCGGATACAACGGTTGCTTACGGATACACGGAAACCATGAATAATATCCGGATGCGCGAAAACCATTGCATTCCCTATACCGGAACCATTTCCTTCCGAATGACGCAAGACGCAACGCCCGACAGTTTCACCTGGGATCCGGGGTGGACTTATCGCGGATTAGATAACGGTTTTACCTACACCGATTTCGATTTCAACGGACAGATGATTTACGTTAATAACGGCATTCGTTGGATTATTGACGGCGAAAAATATTTCTGGGAAGTGGACTGCGATGAACTATGGTTAGGCGCGGCTGGAGCGAACAACGGCGGACTCCGGAAACGCTGACAGGCGTTGGCCGGTTTGAGTTTAATATTTTTGTGAGTATACCACTGACGCCGAGAATAAATACGGAATGAATATTTCACTCCGAACCCGCATCATGATTCTGTTCAGCCTGATAACAATCCTCTTTACAGGATTGTTATCGCGTTTTAGTTATGTCGCACTGAAAGAAATTTATATGCGCCAGGCGTCCGAACATATGATTTTCAAAACACGGCTGATGGCCGATCCGGTAGACGCCCGTTATCTGGGTTTTCTTTATTCTGACCGCCGTTCATCGGAAGCCGGGTCGTATTACCGTTCATTTTTACAACAGCAGAAAACATTGCTCGGGCTGACGCAGGCTTTTCTTTTTAACGATGAATGGGTCATTCTGGCGGTTGCCGATTCTGCCGGGAATGAAATCATGACGGGTGACGCGCCCGATCCTTTACTGGCCATGCACGGCCATGAGATCAGCGAAAGCATGCGCGGGAAACCGGTCTCCTCAATGATCTTCAAAGACACAGACGGAAACTGGTGCCTGTGGGGATTTATCAGGCTGGATGAACGCCACTTTCTCGGCGCCCAGGAAGACGCAGAACAGCTTGCCGCTATCGACAATCTATCCTGGATTTTCTGGGGAATCCTTTTTGCCGGCATGGCGCTGACTTTATCCGGAAGCTGGTGGATTGCCAGGGTCATCTCACGGCCGATAGACGCTCTGGTGACGTTCAGCCGGGAACTCGGAAAAGGAAACCTGAAATCGGAATTGCCCGGGAAACTGCCGGAGGAATTGACGGTTCTGTCAAACGCGATGGACCTCATGCGGGAAAACCTGATGCGGCAGAGCAGAGATAAGGAACAGTTGCTGGCGCATATCGCTCATGAAATCCGAAATCCGCTCGGAGGGATTGAACTGCTCAGCGGCCTGATACGCGAGGATTATTTAATAGACGGTAAAACGACCGTATATTCCGATACTATTTTAAGCGAAATCAACAGGCTCAAATCGCTTGTCACAGCGTACCTTTCTTACGGAAAACCGGTAGCCGCAAGTCCGCGGAACACAGATCTGGAACCGATCCTGACGGACATTCATTCTCTTTTTCACCCGTCCATGCGGTCAAACGGAATTAAGTTTGGCTGGACGCTCAAGCTTACGCGCGTGTACTTCGATTCCGAACATCTTCGACAGATATTCATCAATTTGGTGTCAAACAGCGCCAGGGTTTTAGAAAAAACAGGCGGGGAAATTCAAATTACATCCGGATCAGAAAACGGAGCCGCCGTCATTACCGTTACTGATAACGGTACAGGAATACCGGAAGAAATTCTTAGTAAAGTTTTTTATCCTTTTATTTCCGGAAGCGGAAACGGTTTCGGGCTCGGGCTCGCGATATGCAAAAAACTGTGCGATGAAAACCGGGCATCGATAACCGTGCATAACCTGCCGGAGAAG
>JBBIRG010000384.1:0-2892 GCA_037441945.1 Bacteroidota bacterium
AAAAAATCATAAGGGAATATAGATTCGGTGGGGTAAATGGCGTACGGATTGGTTGGAGCCGGAACCGGGCGCGGCGCAGGCTGGGTTATTACGATGTTGATTCCGGAACCATTGTGATATCAGGAATTCTCGATCATTCGGATGTGCCGCCGTTTGTCGTTGAATACATAGTGTATCATGAATTGCTGCATCATATCATTCCATTTGAAAAATCCGGCGCAAACAAAAGATACCACGGAGCTTTTTTTTAAGCGTCATGAGCAGAAATTCAGAGATTATAGCCGGGCAGAACAATGGCTGAAGAAGGAATATCCTGAATGGCTGAAGCGGTTTGTAAGAATTCAGCGAAATACCCCGGAAAAAAAGAAGCGAAAAAAACAATAGCAAATTATTTTTTAAGATAATATATTGACATCATTTACAGATCAGACCGTCATAAAAAGATTAATCAGGAACTGTTCATGCTTAAAAAAATACTCATTACGGGCGGAACGGGAACACTGGGCAGCCATCTGGTTCGCGGGGCAGTAGGCTCCGGCCACTGGGACTCCGTTCATGCGACTTATCATAATGTCAACCCGAATTTTCAGAAAGTATTCTGGCATTACCTGGACGCGAGGAACCTGATCCGCGGGCTGCTCGAAAAAATCCAGCCGGACTGCATTATTCATACACTGGCCATATCGGCGCCGGATGAATGCGAAAGAAAGAAGTTAGACGCATGGCAGATTAATGTTGAGACGGTAAAGGAAATCATTCACTTTTGCCAGGCCAGCCAGACGCGTCTGGTTTTTACGTCTACGGACATGGTCTTTTACGGTGAAAAAGGACATTATTCCGAAAGCGACTCTCCGAATCCGGTTAATTTCTACGGCGATACGAAATACGAGGCCGAGAATGAAATTCTGAATCTTCAGCATGCCAATTGCGCGATTGTTCGCCTGAGTCTGCTCTACGGCATTAACCTGAATCTGCAACCGACTTTTTTCCACCGGGTTCTCCATGCATTGCATCACGGAAAACCGGTTGATTTATTCCGTGACCAGTACCGGACGATGATGGCCGTAGCCAACGCGGCCGAATGCCTTTTGGAAATCGCAGGATCGGATTTCAAGGGCGTGTTGCATCTGGGCGGTCCGGAGCGCGTGAACCGTTATGAATTCGGACTGCGTCTTGCTCAGCATCTTCATTTATCTCCGGAGCCGCTTATTGCGGCCGATATGGACCAGTCCAAATTCACCGCCCGAAGGCCTGCGGATGTTTCGCTAAATTCTTCGCTCGCTGCGGGCATCTTAAAAACAAAGATTTGCAACATCGAGGACGGACTCAAATCCATTTTTGAAAATCAGTCCTATACTGACCTGATGAGTTGATTCCGATCAACATGATTTCTTAACGATACACGGAGGTGCGTCATGTCCGAACCTAGCGCAAACAGTTTAAAACCCTATTATGACCTTGTTGAAAGCGTCATTGGCGGTTTCGGAGCGCCGATTGAGGAATGCCGCGTCAAAGACAATAATAGGAACGCCTTTGCCGGCTAGTGGAACCTGCAGAAATGCTCCGCTACTGTGTATGTTGATGTGTACGCCGTCCAGGACGGATACGCCTGTTTCTGCATCGCATCACCGGTAATGAATATTGCGATGCCAAAAGAAAAGGAATTATATCAGAAACTGCTGATATTGAACCAAGACATGTACCCGGCAAGTTTTTCAATCCATAACGGATGGGTTTGGTTTCGGATACTGCGAGAATGCGACGGGATGGATGTACACAAATGCCGCGACAGTTTTGACCGCGTCGGGTGGTATGCCGATAAGTACGATGATGAATTGAAAAACGAGTTTGGCCGTTAACCCAGATTTTTGGCCTTCAGCGCCATGATTTCGATTTTTTTTGAAAACAAGTCCTGTGCTTTCCGCAAATCCTCTTCCGGGATCGATTCAAGAAATCCGCGGTAACTCCGGAGAACCTGGGAAACAACGTTTTTTGCCTCAATGATTTCATTTTCGCCAGAGCCCGGTGAAAGCGCGATTTCCAGAGTTATCATCGCTTCGGTGATCTCGCGTGCCATGGTTATGGATTTTTCTTTAGAGTAAGTATTCATAGCAGTCATCCTGTTCCAGCTATTCAGTCACGGTCTTTTTGAGTATACGACATTTCCGGCTTCTTTTCAAATAGTTTATATTGTGGGAAAAAAACAGCGGGGAAAAAATATCTCGTTGAAAAATGACGCTATGGAGTGAATCGGATGATCCATGCGGCACATCAAAATATTTTATTGAATCGGATGGATTGTTTGCGTTCTATTCCTGGTCATGCTGTAAGGAAGATATGGATAAACTGCTTTCCCATTTGTGTTTACAGTCATCTGTCGCCGCAGAAATATTTCAGCCGGCAGAATCCGACGCTGATGCTTGCCTGTATATTCAAGCCGTTCATGACGGACTGAATGAGTCGCTATCAGTGCCGTTTGACAGGGAAGACGTGAATCGCCTTCTGGCCTTTTTCAGAAAAAAACCGAATTGTCCAGAGGAAATAGCGCTGATTGTGTGGAATGACGCTTTTATAGATATACTCGGCGGTCTGACGGAACAGATTTAAAAGGAACTGAACTGTGTTATCACGTTTTACCGCGCTGAACGTCTGGTTCGTCTGGTCATGCCGGTTCTTACGGACTATTCATTCATTGCCGTCCGGGAACTTTTTTCACGCGGAGCCGGCAGGGAAACTATGACCCTGCGCGATGTTTTTCTTTTGACGCTCGAATGTATTGTACGCTTTGACAGCCGCGTCCTGCAGGCTTTTACGCATCTGTTCGCGGGAAGGGATGATCCGGAATACCGTCTGGTAGAGCGGATCGCCGGCTACCTGAAGGAAGGTACCGTT
>JBBIRG010000385.1:0-2885 GCA_037441945.1 Bacteroidota bacterium
CCGAATGCTCGTCACCGATCCATTACCGAACACTGCGCGGCATAATGAACGGCTGCTGATCCTGATACCCGTTTACAACGGCGAACAGACCGTCGGCCGCGTTATAGAATCGGTTCATGCCGTGATGAAAAATTCAGCACTGCCCTATGAGATAATAGCCGTCAATGACGGTTCAACTGACGGCACTGAAAAAATTCTGCGGGACACGAGCGTCCATTTCATTTCTCATGAGAATAATCTGGGGAAAGGCGCCGCGCTGAAAACCGGGTTTCGTTACGCGGCGGATAACGGATTCACGATTATCGCCACCTTAGACGCCGACGGTCAGCACGATCCCGCGTTCCTTCCCGAGATGATCCGCAAACTGACCGCAGAAAAACTCGAGATGGTCATCGGAACGAGGAAAAAGGAAATCGGGAAAATGTCGCCGGCCAGAATTTTTTCCAATTACACAACCTCATGGCTGATCTCCCTGCGAGCCCGCACCCGTATCCCCGACAGCCAGTCCGGTTACAGGCTTATCCGTACCGAAGCGCTGAAAAAAATCACGTTAAAAAGCAACCGCTATGAAACCGAATCTGAAATTCTGATCAAAGCGGGAAAAAACAAATGGCGCTTCGGGTTAGTCCCGGTCAGCACCATTTATTCCGGCGAAACCAGCCATATCCGCCATGTGCGTGACACGCTCCGGTTTATAAAAATGTATTTTTCAATTTAATCCAGGAATTTTCATGTCACAGGTCCAAATTGAATCCAAACCGAAACGCCACCTGATCCGCCGCCTGTACGACTGGGTCCTTCACTGGGCGCATACGCCTTACGGAACGCCGGCGCTCGCAATACTCGCGTTCTGCGAATCTTCTTTTTTTCCCGTGCCCCCGGATCCCCTTCTGATGGCTCTTTCTTTATCGCGTATCAAACGCAGCCTCTGGTACGCGGCGATCTGCTCGTTCTTTTCCGTCCTCGGCGGCATTCTGGGTTACTGGATCGGCATGGAACTCTGGCACATGGTATCCGGTTTCTTTTTCACTTACATTCCGGGTTTCACGCATGAAGTGTTCGAGATCGTCCGGCAGAAATATAACGATCACGCTTTCCTTGCCGTTTTCACAGCCGGGTTTACGCCGATTCCCTACAAAGTATTCACCATCAGCGCGGGAGTTTTTGAGATTGGATTCCTGACGTTTGTCATCGCTTCCGCTGTGGGACGATCCATGCGGTTCTTCCTCGTCGCCGGCCTGATCCGCCTTTTCGGGGAAAAGATCAAGCATTTCATCGATAAATATTTTGACTGGCTTTCCATCGCCTTCATGGTTCTGTTGATATTGGGATTTGTCGTAGTCAAACTTATAGCAGAATAGCGGGGCTTGCCTCCGTTCTGAAAATAGATCGTGAAGAGCGAACCGCTGACTGAAAAACGTTCCTGATCAACCGGATAGTATAACAGGATAACTGACCGACGAATAGCTTTGTCAAGCCTACAGTTATGGCTGGATTATGAAAAAATTTACAAAATGTTTCTGAAATTCAGCCCGTACCGCAAGAATCCTTTTCTATTTCGCTTGGTATCAACTGCCGCAATAATAGTTCAGCGGTAATTCACGAACTGCACTGCGAAATCGTATTCCTGTTCCTTGATCAGCGCGATGACGGTTTGCAGGTCATCTTTTTTCCTTGCTGTTACGCGCACCTGATCCGATTGAATCGCCGCCTGTACTTTCATTTTTTTAGCTTTGATCAGCGCGACAATTTTTTTTGCCGATTCTATTTCGATACCCTGCTGAAGTTTAATTTGCATTCTCGCCATGCCTCCGGCCGCATCCTCAATTTTCCCTTTTTTAAACACTTTCAGCGATATGCCGCGTTTCACGGTTTTTGTTTCCAGAATTTCAAGGATCGAGCGGACTTTGAAATCATCATCGCCCAGAATCGTGATCTCATCCTTGCCTAGTTCGATCGTGCTTTTGGTGCCTTTGAAATCGAACCGCGTCTGGATTTCCTTCGTTACCTGGTGAACGGCATTTGATAATTCCTGCGCGTCGAATTTGGAGACAATGTCAAATGAATAATCATTCATAAACTTCCTTTTTTCATTATTTCTGAATTGAATTCGTTATATTTTATTTTGCATCGCTCCGTCATTTTTTTTATGAATTATTTGATGCCAATGGGAAAGTCCTACCCTCGCGAAAAATAATTCGGATATTGCGTTGTGCTGCGATATTGCTTGCTCAAAACCGGCACCGGGTCATTGATGCAGGCTTCCAGTTCTTTGACTGTCATTTTTTCCGTCTTTCGGACTTCCGTCCGCTTCCCTTTTTATAGCATTCAGTAATGTATAGTACCTTACAAGTGAAATTCGTGTTTTTTTGGGCAGGATATTTTAACCGCAGAGGACACAAAGAATTATGACAAGAACGCAAAGACCAGAACCCGTTAAGAATATGTTTTATACTATGTTTATTCTGTCTTTGAAAAGACTTTTTTTTATTCTTTAAATTATCTCTGTGTTCTCTTTGCGATGACTTTGCGTTCTCTGCTGTTAAGATCCTTTTTGGTTCTGGCTTGTCCAGGTTATGTTAACACTCTGTGATTCAGCCCTATAAACTCCGAAGCGAATTGTTCCGAACCGGTTGACGCCAATACAACGATCCCCGCGGTTAGAAACAACTGAATCGCAGCGGCAACAGCAGAAGTTTGAGGATTTTCTTTCAACCTGAGCGGAAAATGCGCAGCGCTATATTCTGAACGTGAGCAGGAGTTTCACATACTTTCCGGGTTCGCCGCTTAACGTCACCGTTGCCTGATACATCTTCAGCGCATCTCCGACCTGATCGCTGACCGGAGGGAATTCCGCAGAGGACGTAAACGCCGAAAAACCGAGC
>JBBIRG010000386.1:0-2880 GCA_037441945.1 Bacteroidota bacterium
GAAAAAAACAAGTCGCCGACGAATCCTGAATGGTTTTTCGATAATGTTGTTACTATTTTGAGACAATTAATAATTAGTTAATTAAACATCGGTCCGTAACTTACGGGCTTAGGATTTGTGACCGGAAATTCCTGCCGAAAGCAATAAACAAAGCATGCAGCAAGAAGAAATTTTATTAATGCAAAAACATAAAATCATATATTGCGATTTAACGCGCGCATCGCTTCCGCCACGGCGGAGATAGCGCAACTGCCGTCAATGCAAAATATCATTCTGATAACAATCGGGTAATCCTGCCGGTCAACATCATAATCTTAAAAATTCACAAAAAATTAATTCATTGAACTAGAACCGTAAAAGATTATATTACAACTATAAACGCGCCCGTAGCTCAGGTGGATAGAGCATCTGCCTTCTAAGCAGAATGTCACAGGTTCGAGTCCTGTCGGGCGTACAAATATTTTCCACGAGGACGCCAGGACACGAAGAAATTCAAATCAGAAAATTTTCCGCAAAGTCCGCTAAGAGTAATTCAGAACGGCAACCATCTCAACGGCGAATCGCGGATTTTGGAATAAAATATTTTTCCTCTGCGCTTTCTAAGCCGACACCGTGGTTAGGTTTTTTAACTTCCAGATCTTGGCGCAAATATACCCCCGCGGCGAAGAAGGCAATCCAAAAACCGACTTTAATAACAAATGTCAGATTTATGGAATCTTTTTTTTTCTTCATCGATTTATTAAGATAAGATTCTGAATTTTCGTGTAGATCAAAATGAACATCCGCTCCGCCATGAAGTGCAATTGAAAACCCCGCCTAAATCGAGAAGTAAAAAACCGCATTGGGCGGAATTGTACCTAAAAAGAAATGTGATTAGCTTGAAAAAGAATAATGTATTTCGGATGGCAATATTTTTTTATGAAACATTAACATCAGAGGGGTTTTATGAAAGCGAATTTATTTCTTCTTCTATTCATCACGCTGGGGAGCGTCCGTCTCGACGCCCAGGGCTGGCTTAATATCACGCCCGCCAGTTTAAACGGAATTGAACGTTTTAAAGCGCTGGAATTTCAAGACGGGAGTTATGAAATTACCGCATGGAATTATCATAAGGGATTTTCAAGCCGCAACGCCTTAAGCTGGGATACGATTCAAGTCTATTGGGCAAACTGGTGCGGCATAAACGAGTATCAGGAATATCGTCTGGTGGATTTTGCCAAGGCCTTTGCTAAACCAAACCTGGTGATAAGTTATTTTTTACAGACCGGTTGTATCGTCGAGGGTTACGGATTGGTCTGCCGCGACACGACAGGGATGATTTCAAAAAACGATGTTCGTATAGTATTTGATGATATTACGATGGCCGGCTTGACCGCGTCCGTTTGCGCTTCAACCGCTGATTCGAATATAATGTATGTAGCCTATTTCGATTCCGTATATCGTTCCGGCGACGGGGGGCTTCAATTCTATGCAATTTCATCTCCGGTTATATCCGAATTTTCTTCGCGGCTGAATTTCATCGCAGTTAATCCTTCGCACCCGAATATCGTATTTACCGGCGGCTGGACCGAAAACGGTTACAGGCTGTTTCGAAGTACCGACGCGGGTTACGTTTGGCATCAGGAAATGAACGTTCCCGAAACACGGCAGTTTATTTTTCAACCCGGCAGTACGGATGTAACGTTCTGGGCGTCGGACAGCGGCGTCTATATGGGCACCGATCCCTGTATTCCGTTTCATCGCGTCTTGTTCGGCAATTTCCGTTCTGTTGCCTACACCGAATCAGGCATTTTTGCCGGAAGCAACTTTGGTGAATTATACCGGAGCACCGACGGAGGAAATCTGTGGCATATATATAACAATACGTTTACTCCTTCGCCTATTATCGGTTTATACGGGCTGAACGGAGGGGACACGATTATCGCCTGCTCAAATAACGGCATTTATAAAGTATATGGCCAATATATTCTTTCAACCGGAGAGAACTCTGATGAAAATCCCTATAAATTCATTTTATCCCAAAATCACCCTAATCCATTCAATCCCACAACAGCGATCAATTATTACATTTCAACGGACAGTAAAGTGAATTTGAAGATTTACAATTCCCTTGGCCAGGACGTCATCACATTAGTTGATAAACGCGAGACCGCGGGGACTCATTCCGTACAATGGAACGGGAAAGATCGGCATGGAAATTCACTTTCCAGCGGCTTGTATTTGTACCGGATCGAAGCTGCGTCGGGGAAAGAACGATTTACGGCAACGAAGAAAATGGTGTATTTGAAATAACAAAAGACCTTATGGCCTTAATAGAGCGAGGTAAAAGAGCGCAATAAGCCCTGAAGCGCCAAAGGAAATGATTGACATGCCTGTTCCGCTAAAACGTTACATTGAAGATCAGAAAAATTAATCAGAAAATTCCGCTGAGCATATAGCAATATAAAAAAGCCGCTGAATGTACAGCGGCTTTTACAATCATATAACGATGTTTTTGTTCTAACGCTGAATTGATGCGTCTTCGTATCCGGTGGGAAGCGTGGTGTATAAATACCGTTTGATCTTCCGCGTCGCCGTTTTTTCGAATTCTTCCGGATAAAGTTCGATTTTCGTCACATTGATGAAATTCGGCATCAACGAATTCAGATCTTTCCGGTTTTGTTCCATAATGCCTTCCAGATCGGCTTGCTTAACGCTGTCTGCGTCCATCAGCGCCATATCGGGATAGACCAGCGCAACGAGTTTTCCTTCACGCTGTATCAAAAGGGACTCGGAAACATACGGCAGGGTGTTCAGCTTGGATTCGACCATTTCGGGATAGATGTTCTCACCCGCCGGACCGAGCAGCATATTTTTACAGCGGCCTTTAATAAAAACATA
>JBBIRG010000387.1:0-2820 GCA_037441945.1 Bacteroidota bacterium
ATGATTTCGGATTCAACGCGCTGAACGAAGAATACGAAAACCTGATGAAATCCGGCGTGATCGATCCGACTAAAGTCAGCCGCACCGCGCTTGAAAACGCCGCTTCCGTTGTCGGCCTTCTGTTGACAACTGAAGCCTGCGTGTTAGAAAAGAAAGAAGAAAAGAAAGCCGCAATGCCCCCGATGCCGGGCGGCGGTATGGGCGATATGTACTAACAGATATTTCCCTGAAATTCAAACCCTGGCCAATTGCGGTCAGGGTTTTGTTTTATTAGAAAGATTACTGAACGCGGATGATCGGATCCGTTGCGGCGGACCGATAATCCCAGATAAAACAATACCATTGTCTTAACCGGCGGCAATCAGTTCAATCCGTTTATACGCTTGTTCCAATCAGAAAAAATGGTAAAATATATAGCGGGAATAGAACAATATTGTTGGGGTTTATCAGTTATACTGATCTTCTAACTGAAAGCATAATGAGCGCCGACAGAAAAACAAACAATGAAATCCTTATCGCCTGAATCGCTAAACGTCATCCAACCGGATAAAAAAACGGATAAAATTAATGCGTTTGTATCCGTCGTAATTCCTTTGGATCATCTTGAAAATGAATTTGACCAGGCGCGCGTCGAAAGGATTTTCAATAACCTTAATGGAATCCTGAAAACCGAAATCAGTTTTATGAATCATTCTGCGCGTATTGAATTTATGCCTGAACGAATCCGTCTGCAGGATATTCTCAATCCGCTTATACAAAACGGGTTTCATCCCGTCATCCGGAAAGAAACTTTTCCCGTCGACGGTATGCACTGCGCGTCCTGCGTAGCCTGGACGGAAAAAGCTTTACGCACTCATCCGCATGTCATTGACGTTTCAGTCCAGTTGGCTAACCATACCGTATATGTTGAATATATACCCGGTCCCGCCGTGATTCAGGAAATGGAAAAACGGATCAAAGAACAGGGCTACACACTGATCGCCGGAAAAGAAGCTTATGCGGACCAGACCGAACGGTTTTATGAAAAACGTTATAGCGAGATGAAACGCAAATTGTTTGTCGCCTTGATATTTGGCACTCCGGTCTTTGTTTTATCTATGTTAATGACGTATTTGCCGCATCTAAATTATTTACTGCTCCTCCTGACATTACCGGTGATTGTATATTCCGGCCGGACATTCTACCAGTCGGCTTTTCGGCAGGCGCTGATATTCAATTCGAATATGGATACGCTGGTGGCTGTAGGAACGGGCAGCGCTTTTCTGTACAGCGTCGCCGTCACCTTATTTCCAAGCCTGGCCGGAGATTCCGTTCATGTCTACTATGAAACGGCTGTCGTGATCATTACGCTGATACTTTTCGGACGTTTGCTGGAAGAACGAGCCAAACGGAAAACTACCGAAACGGTACGGCTCCTGATGAACCTTCAGCCCGCACAAGCAACGGTAATTCGCGAAACCTCAGTCAACGGCGCCGTCTCTGAAACAGAAGTAGAAGTGGATATCGGACAGATCAGCCCCGGCGACCTTATCATTGCAAGGCCGGGAGAACGGGTCGCTGCGGACGGAATTGTTATCCGGGGTTCTTCCGCCGTTGACGAAAGCGCGTTGACAGGCGAAAGCCTGCCGGTTTGTAAAAGCCCGCCGGACAGCGTTTTGTGCGGTACGCTTAATACAGATGGTACGATTATTTACCGTACGGAAAAAACGGGCGACCAGACGGCATGGGCTCAAATCATTCAATTGGTGCAGCGCGCGCAGTCCGCGAAACCGCCGATACAGAAATTAGTCGATCGCGTCAGTTCGGTGTTCGTACCTATGGTGATTTTGGCATCAGTCGTCACTTTTTCCGCATGGATGTTTTTCGCTCCGGATGAAGGACTGACGCGCGCGGTGACGCACGCTGTCACGGTGCTGGTTGTGGCCTGTCCATGCGCGCTTGGGCTGGCAACACCAACGGCCATTACCGTCGCGATGGGACGCAGCGCCGCACAAGGGATTCTCATTAAAAATGCGGAAACTCTTGAAAGAGCGGCGGACGCTTCCCTGATTGCGTTTGATAAGACCGGGACCATAACCGGGGGCCAACCGGAAGTCCATTCTGTTGTTTTTCATAGTGAAAACGGGCTAGGTCTGAACCACACACAGGTTGACGCTTTTATCCTGGCGGCCGAGAAACAATCCGAACATCCACTGGCGAAAGCGATTGTCAGGTTCATCGAAACGCAACATCCGCAAATACCTGCGATGACGCCCGTAGATTTTAAGAATCATCCTGGATCGGGTGTAACCGCGTCGTTCCAGGATCACCGTGTGATTATCGGACATGAACAGTTTGTATCCGAAATGGATATCAAATTAACCAACTATTCGGCTGCCGGAAAAGGCATGACAACGGCAGTTGCGGCGATTAACGGCAGGCACGTCGCCACTTATTTTATTCATGACCCTTTACGGCCGCGCATCAGCGAAGTTATTGACGAACTGCATCGCTCCGGCAGGCAAACCATTCTCCTTTCCGGCGATTCCGTGGAAGCGGTCAGCGCGGCGGCTCATTCGGCTGGAATCACGCGCTATCATGCCAGATTATCACCGGCCGGCAAACAAGCGATTATCAAAACCGAACAGGAAAGCGGAAACACCGTTGTCATGACGGGCGACGGCATCAACGACGCGCCGGCGCTGAAGCAGGCGGACGCGGGTATCGCGGTGCGCAGCGGTACGGATATCGCCATGGAAAGCGCAGGAATCATCCTGATGAAAAACGATCCGGTCGCCATCACCGTTCTGATCCGGCTGGCTGAAAAAACCCGGCGTATTA
>JBBIRG010000388.1:0-2808 GCA_037441945.1 Bacteroidota bacterium
GACATTGTCGATAAAATTGCGTCCGTCAAAGTGGATCCGCGATCACGCCCGTATGACAATGTGACGATGAAAAAAGTGTATCTTGAAACCCGTGAAGTGGAAGAATAATCCTTAGTACGATCATAAGGAAGCGCCGGCAAAATACCGCAGAATCGCGGCCGCCAGCGCTTCTTTTGTTTTATATTCCTGTACATCAAACCATTGTATGCGTTTGTCCTTGCCGAACCAGGTGATCTGCCGTTTTGCGTAATTTCTTGATTTCTGTTTGAACCGGCGGATCATCTCTTCATAACCGATATCACCGTTCAGATATTGAACAATATCCCGGTATCCCAGACCTTCCATGGCAACGGCTGACGATGAGTACCCTTTATCCAGAAGCGTTTGTGTCTCCCCGATTACGCCGCGTTCGATCATCCTGTCCACGCGTTCCTCGATTCGGCGATAGAGCAGGGCGCGCTCCATTGTCAATCCTGCGAAAATCGGCCGGCACCACGGTTCGCGGTTCTGATTACGCCGCAGTTCGGATATTCGCATTCCCGTTATCCGGTATACCTCAAGCGCCCGCTCGATGCGTTTGGCGTCATTGGGATGAATGTTTTCAGCCGTTTCCGGATCAACATTTCGAAGCGTCTCATAAACCGAAGATAGTCCGTCACGGCTGATTTCGCGACGGATCGCTTCACGTAAGGATTCGTTTTTTTCCGCGCCGCTGAAAAACCCGTCAATCAGGGACTGGATATATAAACCGGATCCGCCGACAACGAGAATATTTTTTTTTCGCGATGCAATCTCTAATGCCGTTTTCCGTCCATCCGCGCCGAAACGGCCCGCGTCGTAAATTTCGTCGGGAGCGACAATATCGATGAAATGATGCGGAATGCCGGATAATTCATCAACCGTCGGCTTGGCGGTGGCGATGTCCATCTCACGGTAGATCTGTCGGGAATCGGCAGAAATGATCTCGGCATTCAGCGCGAGCGCAAGCGGAGTGGATACGGCTGTTTTTCCGATGCCGGTCGGACCGGCAAGAATAAATATTCTGGGAATTTCCGGAATCATCTATTTCGTCCGGAGAAAACGCTTATCGAGTTCATCCAGTGACAACTGCACGATAATCGGCCGTCCGTGCGGGCAAACATAGGGAAACTTTGTTGCAAACAGCTGGTCGATCAGGCTGTTCATTTCCTCGGGCGACATCGGATCGCCCGATTTAATGGCGCTTTTGCAGGAAAAAGCCTTGGCAAGATTGTCGCGCGGGTCGAGGCTCTGGCTTTCATGCTCCCGGTAATAATCGATCATATCGCCGAGAATGCGGTTTTCGTTGCCGAGACGCACGTCCGCCGGAACGGCTTCGATGACAATCGTGCGCCGTCCGAATTTCTTGACTACGAATCCGATCTTTTCCAGAAGCGGCAGAATCTCCTCGAGCACCGCGTAATCGTCATGATTGAAATCCAGCGTTACCGGAAACAGCAGTTGCTGTGAAAATACCGATTGCTGTTCAAACGCTTCCAGCGCGCGTTCGTAAAGGATACGTTCGTGGGCCACATGCTGGTCGATAAACGCGAGCCCGCTGCGAATCTGCGAAACAATATACCGGTTATGAAGCTGCCAGACGGCATTCTCCGAATATGCGGTTTTTTTCGGCTGAACGGCGGCCGAGGTCTTTTCCGGATCAATGACCGGAAAGACTTGTCCCCGGCTGTCGGACGGAAAATCAGGCGTTGGAAACAGAACGGATTGAATGTCGTGCGATTTGCCGTTCACCGACTCATACTGCCGTACATTTCCGGTCAGGTCCTGCGTGACGGTTGTACCGGGAGGGACAGATGATCCCGTTCCCAGCGCCGGGATAATCGTCTCATGGCTCAGGGCTTCGCGGACGGCGTAATAGGTCACGCGGTATAGCAGCTGTTCGTCGCGGAATTTGACTTCGGCCTTGGTGGGATGCACGTTGACATCGTATTCCTCGGCGTTCCATTCAAAAAATAAAATATAAAACGGTTTGTCGCCCTTCGGGATGGATTGTCCGTAAGCCGAATAGGCGGCAAAATTGATCGTCCGGTTGTAGACCGGCCGGCCGTTCAAAAAAACGTACTGCTCCCCTTTCGTTTTTTCCGAAAATCCAGGCTTGCTGATATACCCGCGGATACGCGCTCCGAACTGCTCTACATGTACCGGTAGGACCTGATTCATAATATCCTTCCCGAATATCTGCGCGGTCCTTTCTTCCGGGGACTGTACGGGATACTGCAGCAGCTGTTCTTCGTCATGAAACAGCGTCCACGCTATATTCGGGTACGCGATCGCGAATTTTTTCACCGTATTGAGAATATGCCGCAACTCCGTCTGATCGGTTTTCAGGAAATTTCTCCGAGCGGGCACGTTGTAGAACAGGTTTTTGACGGACACCATCGTTCCGTTCAGCGATGCGGCCTGTCCGGAATCGGTCAGCGTTCCGCCGTGCATCTGCAGCTTTGTCGCAACCTCGTCGCCTGGCGTCTTGGTGCGCAGTTCTACGTCCGATACCGACGCAATGCTCGGCAGGGCCTCTCCGCGGAAGCCGAACGACCGGATTTTCAGCAGGTCTTCCCAGCGTGTGATCTTGCTGGTCGCATGGCGCGCGAATGCGAGACTGGCGTCGGACGCCGACATACCGCATCCGTTGTCGATTACCTGGATCAGCGTTTTTCCGCCATGGAACAGAACAACGGTGATGTCATCGGATCCAGCGTCGATCGCATTTTCAACCAGTTCCTTGACAACGGACGCGGGGCGTTCCACCACTTCGCCCGCGGCGATTTT
>JBBIRG010000389.1:0-2791 GCA_037441945.1 Bacteroidota bacterium
ATTGAAAAACAAAGAAATTGTTGCGAAATATGCGATCACGGCTGATACCACCAGACTGCGGCGAAATCGCTGGAGCAAGTTACAAGACATATCGCTGGACGACTTGAGCCTCGAAGGACGTCTATCAAGCATACGATGGAAAGCGCCGCCATCTCACGGATTGTGAACAAAACAGAAAATATTGATAAAAATTCAGGAAAAAGTCCTATTCATGGATAAAATAAATGTGAAACCATGGCCTATCCGTTGATCGGTTACCGGTAATTCAGATTCATTTTAGAATTAATGGAACAATATAGACGTCACTCTGTCAAAAAATATTTTAATAACTATGATAAGGAACCCATTCATGAAAACAGCGTTGTTGCTTCTGACCGTTTTATTCATTACCGGTAACGCATTCGCCCAGCAAATTGACCAAAAGCTTCTCACCGGAAAACGTTGGTATTTGTGCCGCGCGGAAAACGCCGACGGCTCAACGATCAAAAACCGCAAGCCCTGCGAAATTGACAATTACTATCTGTTTTTACCGGATAAAACCTATTCGCTGATGAACGGCGAAACCAAATGCGACGCGGGCGAAGCTGATGTCATCCGAAAAGGAAAATGGAAAATTGATAATATGGATCTCGTTATTGACGATGTTGCATATGATATGGGATATTACAGCGGTTCGCCTCAGATCAGCAATGATAAAATGGTTTTGTTAGACAACCGAAAAGCTCTCTGGGTTACGCTGACCTACGGCACCGACCCAGTGAAATACGGTTATACGAAAGAAGACAGCCCCGACGATATCGTGGTGAACGGAACAATGACGCTCTACGCGAACAGCAATTGTAATCTCGGTAATGAAGCCCGTCAATACCTGAAAGACAACAAATTCAAAGTTAATGACCGCTGTATCGATGACAGCCGAGCCAACGACGAAATGTATGATTTGCTTAAAAAAGACGGCTGGATAAAAGGCAACATGATTCAGATGCCGGTAATGGTTATCAATAACGTCTTGTACTGGCGCGATCGTCATCCTGAAAAATTTCTAGAACGATTAAAACACGGCTCTTCTGAAAAAACAACCTCAACAACCACCGGTTCGGTAAAAGGAGGTTTATCGGCAAGCGAAACAACCCGCTCCAAAGAAGACATCATCGCGAAATGGAAACAGGCTAAACCGTTATTCACGGATTATAAGCGCCTGGTGACCGAAGAGCCCGCATTACAGACGCCCTACGCGCTCGGCAAAGGCAATATTAAAAACTACGAAGACGCGCTGCGGTTCCTTAATTTCATCCGCTATCTCGCGGGGCTTCCGGATGATCTTGAAATGGACGAGACATTAAACAAACGCGCACAGTCGGTGACGTTAGTCAACGCGGTAAACGGGAGTAATTCCCATAAACCCGCGCGGCCTGCCGGTATGGGCAACGATCTTTTTCTGCCCGCATCGGAGGATGCCATCAAATGCAATCTGCGGATTGAATTCATGAATGGCTGGTTTTACGGCAAAGGCAGCGCCACCGCTCAGGGGTATAATTTTCATATTTTATCTTCCCTGATCGGTTACGCCGCGGACAATGACTCCCGGAACGTAACCCGGGTGGCGCACCGCAGGAACATGCTCCGCCCCATGCTGAAAAAAACCGGCTTCGGATATGTTAAAATCGAAGAGTCGTTTCCTGAAGGCGATATCACAAAATATTCCCTGAAAGAATTTTCCAGCAGCCATGTCGGCGACAAAAGCCGCTCTGCGGAACCGGAATATGATTTCATCATGTGGCCCCCGAAAGGATATTTCCCTACCGTCTTTTTCAATGACAACAAGACCGGAAGCGATTTCTATCCGTGGTCGGTAGCGATCAACAGTAAAAAACACAAGATCATCAATCCGATGGATATCATCGTCGAAGTGACACGAAAATCGGACAGCAAAAAATGGATCATTAACAAAAGCATTTATGTGGATCAGGATGCATACGGAGAGAAAAAGAATTTTCTCCGCGTTCTCAAGGGAAACGCGTACTGGCCTGAAACTATCGTCTTCAACCTTGATTTAAACGCTACCTACAACGCGGGTGATCAGTATTCCGTTTCCATATCCGGCGTGAAGGACCTAGCCGGCAAAGACGCGCCAATCCTTTATTCCGTGGAGTTTTTTGATTTGCCCTGTACGTTACAGGAATATCCCTATTTTGATTTTGAGAAAGGAAAAATAGCCCATTATACCGACGATGGCAAGAACGACAACAGTTCGAAAGAAACCGTCAAAGAAACGGGAGTCTTGAAAAAAGATAAATCCTCGCCGGCTGTCTCTACATCGGACGGATACTTCGTGATTAAAAATAAGAAAGCCTATTTCACGGATGAAACCGGTGAAAAGCCATCATTTATTGATATCGTCGAAGGTTATGTGGAACAATCCAAGCACGGCGAATTGTACTGCGAAATTGTTTTAGCGGAAATTCCGAAAACCATGTCGTTTAATCATAAAAAATTAGAAACCGACCAGACCGAATACGACTGGTCCATCTATTTTGATATCGACGGCGACGGAGTGAATGACTACAACATAAGCGCGTACAGCGCGAAAAGAGAGGGCAGTAAGGAGATTCAGAAAGCGCTGGATGACGGCGTTTATCCGGGAATATGGAAATGGCAGGGCGAATCCTGGGTTATCGCCGACGACGTCAAAGTTAACCTGAAACTATCGGGAAATTCACTCATATACACTTTAACCGGTTTGCCCACATCGTTTACGCTGAATAACCGTTCCAAATTTTTTATTCGGTCT
>JBBIRG010000390.1:0-2775 GCA_037441945.1 Bacteroidota bacterium
ACTGCTATACCATGTAACGAATGCAGGCCCTTCTGGCGTTAATTCAGATTACATTGGTATTGATGATTTCAAAATAATAAGAAGAACCACTGATATAAGCGATAATGATTTAAATCCAATTAATTATTACTTATCACAAAATCATCCAAATCCTTTCAACCCGACAACATTAATTAAATACACCATTCCTAAACAAACACATGTAATTATTAAAGTCTATAATTTGCTAGGGCAAGAAGTTAAGACTTTAATAAATAAAAATGAAACACCAGGTATTAAATCAGTTGTATGGGACGGTAAAGATAATAATGGTCAAGCAGTCTCCAGCGGCATCTATATCTACCGTTTGCAAGCCGGTGAATTTGTTCAGTCTCGGAAGTGCTTGCTGTTGAAATGAGGGAACAAAAAGTTAAACTTCTTTCGGAAGTTTAACTTTTTAGGACACACAAAAAGCCGCTCCGGTTGACGGGGCGGCTTTTTTATTTCGGTTAGTTTTCTTCAGATATTCTGCGTTAACGCTTCCGTCGTGTCTGCCGACAATTCCGCCGTATCCATCACCAGCGTGCACACCGTGCCCTTGCCGAGTTCGCTTTCCACAAGGATTTGCCCGTTATGGTGGTGCATGATTTCCTTGACAAACGCTAATCCCAGACCCGTTCCCTCGATCTCTTTAATTCGCTTATCGTCTTTGGCGCGGAAGAATTTCTTGAAAATATGTTTCAGGTTTTCGGCGGAAATGCCGTATCCATTATCCGCAACGGCAATGACCGCTTGTCCGTTTTTCTTTTCCGCGCGCACTTCCACGCGGCTTCCTTCGGGGCTGTACTTGATCGCATTCGAGAGCAGATTCATCATCACCTGTCCCATCAGGTTCGGGTCGGCGTTCACGGTCAGCGGTTCTAGGGGCAGGTCGGCGCGCACGTCGATGTGTTTTTTCTCGAACAAATGCAGGTTCATATTCAGCGCGCTGGATACAATGGTCTGGACATCCACCGGCATTTTATTTATCACGGTCTGCCCGCTCTCGATCCGGCTGATGTCGAGAAATTTGTTTATCATTTCCGCCAACCGCCCGGACTCGTAGTGAATGATGTCGGTGTATTCTTTTCGCGTGCTTTCGGGCAGGCCGGGATCTTTGAGCACCTCGCTGAATCCGGCAATGGACGTCAGCGGCGAGCGCAGTTCGTGAGCAACGACTGATACCAGCTCGGTCTTCAGGCGGTCAACGGCTTTTTCTTTCGTAATATTCCGTAGAACAACTACCACGCCTATCAATTCGCGTACATCGACGACGGAAGAGGCGTGCGCGCCGAGGAACACCGGCTCGCGAGTCTGCTGGTCGGTGATTTCTATTTCCTCGCTCAGGATTTCCGGTTCGTTGCTGCCGATCGCGCGGCCGATCAGCGATTTCAACTCGGGCAGGAAAAAATTGATCGATGATCCGATCACCGATTTTTCGCTGATATTCAGCCATCGTTCCACGACTTCATTGATCAGCATGGTTTCGCCGTGAGGACCGGTCACGATGACCCCATCGGCGATATTCCGGAGAATCGCCTCGGTCTTGATGCGCTCCCGGATGATACTCGTAATATTAATTTGGTTGATCCGTTTCAGTTCCAGCGTCATGTAATTGAATATCCTCGCCAGCTGAATGATTTCGGAATGTCCTTCGATATGGATTTTATGGTCGAAATTCCCTCGTCCGATCTCTCGCGCGCCTTCGATGAATTGCCGCAGCGGTCGGGCCATATGGCTGACGCTGACCAAAGCGATCAGAAAAGCGATCAGCGCGCACACTCCGCCGATCAGGATGAATTTTCCGATGAACGGTTCGCGGAACCTTTCTTCGATCATGCCGGTCATCCATTCCGTGAACAGGAATCCGGCGAACAGCAAAAGACTGACGAAGATAAATATCCGCTGATGGATTGTAAGTTTTTCGATTGTCGCTCTCATCATTTCATCCTGACCAATTGTCCGGTGTACCTTTTCCCTTGACGGCGAATCTCATACAGGTATTGACCGGCGGCAATTCCGTTAAGATCCCAGCGGATTGAACCGTGTCCGCTGATGCGTCCTGAAAACAGCTTTTGACCCAGTATGTTGTAAACCCGGATTTCATCGCCTTGTTCTCCGCTAAAGCAGACGGATTGTCGCGCCGGATTGGGGTAAACCTGAAAGCGGGGGCGTGATTTTTCCGGATTCCGGATTGTCGCGGTTCCCGTGATGCTTTCGTAAACGAAAGACTCGATCGCGTTTCGCGCCGAATCAATAGATGGATACTGAGCCGGCTCTATTTTCATGATCGACATGCCTTCGTCGTATGCGCCGGCGCTGTCGGTTTGCAGGTCGAATGTTACGCCTATACTGTTGTTGATTAAAGTAAATCCGCATCCGCCTGACCCGACCGGTCCGGAACGCGCCGCAGCAAAAGCCACACGAAAAACCGACCCGTCGAAGAAAATCACATCCTTCATATAATGACAGTGAAAATGCCTGTAAAATACGCTATCCACCGCATCTTCCGCTTCCTGCTGTGTTATGGCATAACTCTCTGCCACAGCAAAAAACAGAAACAAATAGAGGAATCGGATTGGAAGCATAAAAATCAAAAACCCCGACCGGGGGTCAGGGTCATGATGATCAGGATTTGTAAATATTGTCTAATTCGTCTAAAAGCTTGGCTTTGTTGGCTTTGGAAATCTGCCGGCCTTCCAGCGGGAAATTGGGAATACTGCGCGCCAGCTTTCTCAGCTGCGCGACATTGAACTC
>JBBIRG010000391.1:0-312 GCA_037441945.1 Bacteroidota bacterium
ATCCCGGCGCCGATAAATATATCGATTTTATTGTTGATCCAGAATTTCTTGTCAAACCCACCGGCGATAATATAGCGGAATTCCTTTAACTGGAAATAATACCTCGGCCCCACCCTCAGGAGAATGTCCTTGCCGAACGGCCGTCCGTAAAAGGAGGCGGTGAATCCGAGGAACTGGTCATGCAAAACGGATTTCCGGTACGTAATGCCGAGGGCGACGTCATCGTCCCACACTGGAAATTCAGCCATGACAGTGTGTTTGTGCAGTTTTTCATTCGTAGCCGCGCCCGGCCGGTCAAACTGCGACATCGCG
>JBBIRG010000391.1:340-2774 GCA_037441945.1 Bacteroidota bacterium
GACAGCGTAAAAAAAATGATTCGTTTCATAATAAAATCTCTTATACTGATAAAAAAAATTCAAAACAAATATAAACCAAAATTCGTGAGAATAAAGAATTTTTATTCGGGAAATGCCTGATCTACCGTGACCTCGGCGCGGCCATCGGCGAATTGTATCGTGGCTGCCCGGCGCGTTTGAATATCGCGCGCTGAAGATATGACCGAATCGTTCTGGCGGATGATTGCGTATCCCCGGTTAAGCGTGTTCGCCGGATTCAGGATTTCCAACCGCTTCCGCAGATGCTCGATATGCTGACTGTGCAGCTGGAACAAATGCCCTGCGGTTTGCGTGAGCCGCCGCTCGAAGTCGTCGGTTTGCTGGCGGTATTGCGCGACGACGGATTCCGGCTGTCTGAACGCATACCGGCTCTGAAGCTGCCGCAAAGCCATCCGGCCGTATTCGATCTTCTGACGGACATGCTGTATCAGCGTGTAACGGATGTTTTCAAGGTATTGCATCATCTCTTCGGCGGAGGGAACGACGAGTTCTGCGGCGGCAGACGGCGTGGCGGCGCGCACGTCGGCGACCAGGTCGGCGATCGTAAAATCGATTTCGTGTCCGACCGCGCTGACGATCGGAATGGGCGAGTCGTAAATTGCCCGCGCGACGGCTTCTTCGTTGAATACCCATAAATCCTCGATCGATCCGCCTCCGCGGCCTAAAATAATCACGTCCACGCGCTGGTATTCTGCGAAATCGCGTATCGCCCGCGCGATCTCCTCCGCGGCGCCATCGCCCTGAACGCGCACCGGCGCGAGGATCAGGCTGATCCCCGGCTGGCGCCTACGCGCCACGCTGATAATATCGCGTATCGCTGCGCCCGTTGAAGACGTGATGACGCCCACCGAAGCCGGATAGGGAGGCAGCGGCTGTTTATGGGCGGGATCGAACAATCCTTCGCCGAATAATTTGCGCTTCAGCCGTTCCAGCGCCAGTTGCAACTCACCGTAGCCTTCCGGCTGTACCTGAGCAACCGTAATCTGGTAATAACCGCCCTTTTCATAAAGCGACGCCTTGCCGCGGACCAGCACCTTGATGCCTTCGCGGATATCAACTAAAAGGGACGATACGACCGACCGCCAGATCACGCATTTGATCTGAGCCTGCTCGTCTTTGAGCGTGAAGTAAATATGCCCGGAAGAATGTTTTGTCAGGTTCGATATTTCGCCGCGAACGGTGAGGGAAGCAAAATTTTCCTCAAGCAGGATTTTTATTTTCCGGGTTATCTCGATAACCGAATAAATTTTCGGTTTTGTCGCTTGTTCCGGTTCGGGCCCCGGCTTCGAAAAAAGATCCATCAGGTTTTGCGTTTTTTTAGTATGTCCGGTTAAAGAGTTTATTTTTAGATCTTACCGCCGGTTTCTGGTTTATAATCTATCCATTAATTAGTGAATCGGTGGCGGATTTCATAATAACATTTTTATTTTTCAGAACCAACTAAAAACGAAAACCCGCATCCGAAAAATTATCAGGACAATTAATTCTTAAACGCAGACACGCATAACGGAGCTTACCCGAACGGAAAACCATATCTGTTTTCAACGGAATCCCGGATTCGGAAAAACATAATGTCCGGTTTTCAGGTTCTCAGTGTATCACTGATATGGAACTTTATCCGGTTTTTCTATTGATTGAACGAAAAAAAATGATAACATTTCACCCGTTTCGCCTGCGTGGAGATACATGTAATAAACACAAAGAACGAAAAACCGGTGTGTACATTCTGAAAACATTTATATTCTTATAACCGATATCAACCCATCCGCGGCTGATCAATTCGGTCCTTATATTTTTTTTAAAGAGGTGTTTTTATGAGCAAAGATATGCTGGTACTCGAACTAGCCTGTCCGCACTGTCAGGCGGTTCTGACTGAGGGAAAACGCGTTCATCTCGACGCTTACGTAAAAGATACGCAGGAGGACGGCGAATTGTACCTCAGCGCGATATTCGGCGATTATTCCATTGATACCGATCTTAAAATACCCGACAACGCGGTGACGGAATTCCGCTGCCCGCGCTGCGACAGCAGCCTGACGCTGGCGACGGCCTGCAATTTATGCCGCGCCCCGATGGCCTCGCTAACCATCACCAGCGGCGGTTATCTGGAGTTCTGCTCGCGGAAAGGCTGCAAAAGCCATGCACTCGGCGGATTCGGCGACATCGACCAGATGATGGGCTTGATGAATAAAATGTTCAATACTCCTCACGACTAGGAAAGGATATATTTTTTATGAGCGCTCACCGGCAATACGACTTTAAGAACCTGCACTACAAAGGCGAGGAAGGGAAGCTGATCCCGCTTCTGCAGAAAGTCCAAACTGATGAAGGTTTCCTGAACACAGAAAAACTTATTGAAATATCGAGGATCACGGGAATTCCGCTGACGCAGATA
>JBBIRG010000392.1:0-1631 GCA_037441945.1 Bacteroidota bacterium
TCGTGAATACCCGGATCTTATGTTCATCGCGGCGGTGGATCGGGCGACTAATCCGGATGATATAGTCATCTTCGGCAGCCGGGACGGCGGACTGAATTGGAATGTCCATGCGCCGATTCGCATTACCGGCTCACAACTCGGGTTTAGCCCAATCACTGGCATCCGTTGTTCCGCCTCTCCTTATGCGACTTATATCAATGAAAATGAAATGAATCTGGATTTAACTTTCGCCGCTGATTCGCAAGGTTTAGTCATCAATCAAACGCAATACCATTTGCGGGTGAATATTGCCGCTTTATTCCCGGACGTCGATATAAAAGATCAACCCAAAAAAACCAAAACGTTTGAATTATTCTCTAACTATCCCAATCCATTCAATTCATCAACGATGATTCGGTATGATTTACCGGATTATGGCGAAGTTACATTGAAAGTATATAATCTACTGGGACAGGTCATCAAAACATTATACAGCGGATTTCAAAGCGCTGGTCAACATCATGTCCGTTGGGACGGAACCAATCGGTACGGCCGACCCGCATCCAGCGGTATCTATATCTGCCGCCTGGAGTTGAAGTCAAAATTAACAAGCGCGAATAAAACAATTAAAATGATACTGATTAAGTGAAATGAACTAATCTTTCAAATCAATCGGTTTTCATTCGATCATTACAGTTTTACGGATTATAAAAAAGCAGTTGATTTTATTGTAAATTATTAATATTCTTTCTGGCTGTTAAATAAGTTTATACCACGAGTTTCCGGAACCTGAAGGTTGATGGCATGCCCAAAAAAATCCTGATTGTTGACGATAATAAAACCGTTCGCACCCTATTGGCTATTAATCTGCGCAAAGAAACTTACGAAGTAATCGAAGCGGAAAACGGCCTGGAAGGACTCTCAAAGGTCAACGATGAAAAACCGGATCTCGTCATCTCCGATATCTTAATGCCGCAAATGGACGGTTTTGAATTCTGTAAACAGGTGCGCGAAACATCCAAGGTTCCGATGGTTCCGTTCATGTTTCTGACATCCATCGACCAGGTAGCCACAGAATTGCGCGGATTCCGCACCGGCGCCGACGATTACCTGATCAAATCCAACATCAAAAAAGAAGACCTGCTCGCTAAAGTCGAGGCGATGCTGAACAAGTCCAACGAATTCAAACAAGCGGAAAAAGAAATCCAGGAAGGATTGTACGGAAAATTCACAGACCTAAGCCTCGTGGATATTCTCCAGCTCCTGATGATGAACAAGAAATCGGGCGTCCTGACCATCACGCGCAACGAAGATAAGGCCGAATTATATTTCAACGACGGAAAAATGGTGCATGCCGAATACAAGCAGTTTGTCGGAGAAGAAGCCGTATACAACCTCGGCGAATGGAAAGACGGCGTGTTCCGCTTTGAATCCACTGAAATTAACGTTCTTCCGACCATTCACACGGCAACCATGAACGTGGTGATGGAATATTGCCGGGTGACGGATGAAAAGCAGACGTTCGCCTAAGTTATTCCTGCGTTCCACTAAATACAGGACGGCATGTCGGACATCAAAAAAATATCACGAAAAATCCTGATCATCGACAGCGATGAATCAACGCGGCTGCGCCTGAAGCAGAGCTTGGAGAA
>JBBIRG010000392.1:1641-2764 GCA_037441945.1 Bacteroidota bacterium
TATCGTTTTTGATTCGGAAAGCGGCATACAAGCGTTCGAGATCGTCAACCGTGAAAAGCCGGATCTGATCATCAGCGACGTGTTTATCCAGGAAATGAACGGTTTTGAGTTATGCCAGCGGATCCGGGATACGTCGGTGATTCCAACGGTTCCGTTTATTTTCTTCACCGGCATCGACGACATGCTGACCGAAATACGGGCGTTCCGGGCCGGCGCCAGCGATTACATGGTCAAGCGCAACACCAAGCGGCAGGACCTGCTCCTGCGCATTGAAAGCCTGATCAGCCGGGTGGACGCCTTTGAAAAGGAGAAAGCCACGCTCCGCGACGGATTTCTCGGCAAACTCGGGGACGTTACGGTGCTCGATATTCTGCAGCTCCTGACCAACGGAAAAAAAACCGGTTCGCTGCTCATTTCCGACGGAACACTCGAGGGTAACGTGTATTACAAACGCGGGCAGATTTTTAACGCCGAGCTCGGTCAGGTGCAGGGCGAAGACGCCATTTATGATATGATCTATTGGGAAGACGGATTCTTTAAGTTTGTACAAGGCGATATTTCGCCCGCCATGCAAATCACTTCGCCCACGGCCAAAATTTTAAGCAAATGTTACCGGCTGCTGGGCAAAGATTAAGGATATTCTGACAGATGATCGTAAAAGATAAAATTCTCGTCGTGGACGATGACCTGGACGCGGTTGACGCGCTGATGCGGGCCTTTGAGCAGGAAGGTTATGAAGTGCATTATGCCAAGGACGGCGTCGAGGCGCTGGAACAGGTGACAAACATGCGCTTTAATCTCATCTTGCTGGATATTATGATGCCCCGCATGAACGGGTATGAACTGCTGAACCGGCTTCAGCAGAACGAACTGACGATCAGCATTCCCGTGATCTTCATCACCGCGTATTTCAATACAGACGATATCGTCAAAGGGCTTGAAGCGGGGGCGGTGGACGCGATCAACAAGCCGTTCCGCATCGCCGAAGTCATGATCCGCGGGCGTCTGCGCATCGCCGAGGCGAAACTAAAGCGACGGTATTCGCCGATCATGTACTTTTTTTCCGAGGCGCAGGAAAAAGAACAGAGCAAACGAACCGGCGTATTCGAATTCTATGATAAAT
>JBBIRG010000393.1:0-870 GCA_037441945.1 Bacteroidota bacterium
GTGCTCTTCCGATCTAAAAAAAAATTCAATATCAAATTATTTCGTTTGATTTTTCCGTGTTCTCAATCGTATACCGCTATAATCAATTAATTAAAAATCATGAATAATTTTTTGTTGATTATTTAATATCTTTTATTTACTCTATAAACGCAAAAGATACATTTAACTGTCTAACTAACAAAGGAGAATGGTATGAAAGCAGGTAAGATGTATGGTTTCATTGTTACCCTCGCGTTATTTATGGGTATAACGCTTGGGATGATGAGCTGCAGTAATTATGAAGGCAGCGAATTCGCGAAAAACCCGAAAATGATCTCAGCCAAAGGCACCATCGCCGGACGGATTATTGACCGTTGTACCGATGCGCCGGTTAATGGCGTCAAAGTTTCGATTGCCGAAAACGGCTCCACTGTTACGACGGATAATTTCGGCGAATTCGTTTTTAAAAACGTTCCGGTAAACGCTATGGATACACCCGGTGGTGCGCTGTTCAACGACAGCTATGTCATTATCATGGATTTCACGGCTAAAAACCAGGGATTAGCCGATACGTCCGCTCTGCGGTATAACAATCATGAGTATGTGACTGTCGATGTAATCTTCACAGACCTGAACGACGGCGACAATGACGGCACAGGCGGGGACGCCGGTTCCGGACTCGATACGCCGGTTCACCAGTTAGTCGCCAATGTCGAACTGGTTGTCGGTAAGCTGAATACCCAGATCAACGGACGGGTAGTTGATCCGAATTACAATCCGGTCGCGAATGCGATTGTTTACTTAAAGAAAAACCTGAATCACACCGGCAACTTGGCGCTGATCAAACAGACCACAAGCGACGTGAACGGCAACTACGTTTTCTATAACGTT
>JBBIRG010000393.1:920-1236 GCA_037441945.1 Bacteroidota bacterium
CGGTTCACGGCCTCTTACCCTGACGTGCAATATGAATTCGGTTCTTCGTACTCAGGTTACAGCGGAACGCCTGATCTTAGGATATGATGACAATGTCAGCCCGTTTGTAACGATGATAACCCCGGAAAACACCCAGGATGTCAATCCGACCGGCTTAACAATTGTATACTCTTTCTCTGAACCAATCAAGCAGACGCCTTATACGCGAACCGATCTGGGCAAAGGTCACAATACAATCGTTGACGATATTACGGTTACTTACGTCGGGATGAAAAAAGCCGCGGCGCCCATTCCGTTCAATGTTGCCTGGAATTCC
>JBBIRG010000393.1:1274-2754 GCA_037441945.1 Bacteroidota bacterium
TAGTCGGCGCGGCCCGTTACACAGTTAACAACTTCATCTCCGTCGGTTCCGCCAAGATCACTGATAATGCCAACCGCGCGGTCGTGAACAACGCCGGAATCATCGGTGATTTTGAAACCCTGAATTTCACGACAACCGGTTCTACAACATTACCTGCCGCGCCAACTCTGAAACGAGATACGCTTGTTTATCCGACAAATTTAGTCAACTGGAACGGCGGTACGGTTCGGTTAACCTGGACGGTAGATGATATTTCCATCATCAGGCATTTTGAGTTATATAAACAGATTGGCAACGGCTCCTTCGAATTGATCAACGCCCACGTCAGAAGAATGGATACGATTGTTACAATCGGCGCTAATGAACTGGTTTATGGAGACGCAACAAACCCGCTGATGGCTCAAAAAGTCAAATATCAAATCCGTTCCGTCAGCACCAATTTAGTTCCCAGCGGTTTCAGCAGTCAGATCGAAGTTGTCGACAGGGTATCTCCAACGATCGTTGCCGCCGTCGTTGACAATCCCGCAGGATCCACGACTTTTGATTATGTATACATACGTTTCAGCGAACCGATAAATACCGCATCGGCAGAATTACCAGGAAGTATTTTTATTTCGGATAATAACTCTATACCGCCAAATATCCGGGATGCGATTTATCTTGGTTACAATACGTCGCTTCCTGGCGGAAACGGTTATAAAGTCCGGATTACTGTTGATAATAACGCTATCAATGCCGGTGAAACATTATCAGCCACTGGAGTAAGGGATTTGAACGGTCTTGGTGTTTCAAATAGCTTCAATTTTTAATCAATTTTTAATTTTCTATAAGGCTCTGAATCTTTGCATTCAGAGCCTTTTTTTATTATATTGATTCAGGCATTAAAACATAACCGGGAACGGACTATGCGGATCATTTCGGCAGTTTGGCTCACATTTTTTTTCATGACAGCGGATTTTCTGACGGGGCAAACCGTCACGATTCTGTATACCAATAACAACAACGGTAATATCAATTACTGCGATTGCGGCGACGAACCCAAAGGCGGCCTGGCGAGACGCAAAACTCTTTTCGATCGCATACGGAACAAGGAAAAGTACGTTCTGACGGTTGATGCGGGCGATGTTCTCAATGCGTTCGGTTTTAACCGCAATCAGGATTCCATCGCGCTGATTCTTTATAAAAAACTTGACTACGACGCGATCAATATCGGCGAACAGGAATTTTCGAACGGATTTGAATTTTATTTTAAACGCGTGCGGACATCCGGACTGCCGCTGGTCACGTCCACGCTCTTCTACCGCGACAGCCTGCTCGCTAGACCGTACATTCTCAAATCGGTTAACGGCGTGCGTTTCGGTATAACCGGTTATACGCCGACCGAAAGTTTCCGATACCTGCCAAACAAGCATTTACTTCCGGTTATCGTTCCTAGCGCTAAAGACCATTTGAAAAAAACGATCGGGGAAATCAGGAGTCT
>JBBIRG010000394.1:0-2741 GCA_037441945.1 Bacteroidota bacterium
CAGCCAACTGCCGCTTAAACGCCACGGTATAGCTTTTAAGGGTGATTGATACGCCAAACGGCAATAGGCTAGAGCGATCAGTGTCTGATAATCTTCCGGAAAGATTTCTTTGAGCCGGTCACGGTAGAGGGTCAGTTGACTGTCGATGTAGAATGAAAACCCGTATTCCTTGATTTGAACCTTATCCACAAGCACGCCTTCGGCTTTTTGGCGCAACGTATGTTTGGCTGAGGGTATAAACCCTTTTTTTTGAGAAATGGAACCTAATAATTTTCCGGATATTTTTTTCGGGCATTTTTTTTCTTTGTCATAAATGGTTTTGTACTCATAGAGATAATAGTTGCCATTAATGAGTCTTAATTCCGTTCCGGGTTTTCGGTGACAGGTCGCCCAGGCCGGGTGTTTGCGATGGGACTTTGCTTTTTTCATAGGTTTGCCCTTATCATAGTAATACGTATATACGTATTACTATGATAATAAAAAACACCGTATAAGTCAAGTGTTTTTATTCAATTGTACAAATCTAATACGTAAATGACGGCAGAGTTAGAGTTTAATAATTTGGCGACCATTTCTATTTCACAGATAAATAGTTTACCAGAACCGCAGTTTCTTCGAATAAGGTTTTTAACGTATTAATTGGTAAACACAGATTAAAAGACCCGAGCGGAAGAGATCGGCTGAATCCGAATTTGATCAGAAATTCATGTGAAATCCGATCTGCAGGTTGTTAAAACTTTTTCGTTGTCCGAGACTGTTCGGGAACCGGAGCAGCTGATACCGTACGTCCATCCCGTAACCGTTCTGGCCGGGTTTTCCGAAATCGGCGCCGATGCCCGCGATGGCCGTAGGCGCGTACTGGGATCGATCATGATCCGGAGGGAGCTGGCTTTTTTTGAGATCCCCGCTGATGTAATAGCCGTAAACACCTCCGGCGCCCGCGGCAACGAAAGGCCGGAAAGTATTAGTCATATCCTCAGGAAACAGACGGCGTTTCACGGTGAACACCAGGGGAACAATTAAAATATTTTCCGCGTTGAGCGTCCGCCCCCAGAAATCAACCATCTCATTCTGGCCTTTCACCCAGAACATATCCGCCGACACGGACAGGTGCGTATAGGCCGCTATCTTCCGGTTGTAGGTTCCGCCGAGCAGAAAACCGTCCGTTGAGATCTGGATGTTGAATCCCCAGAAATGCCTTATTTTTTCGTCGCCGCTCTGATAGGTTTCATCAAGATCCTGGTCATGCGCAATATCATCATCCCGTTGATCCTGCGCGTATGCGGATGAACTGAATAACAGAAAGACGGTTAATATCAATCGGTAGTACATGGAAAGCCTTTCGGAAATTATCCCCGGATGATCTTGACGATTTTCACTTCCGTGCCGGTGCTGTTGTTGTGGAACTGTACGTCATCCATCAGGGATCTTAAAATAAAAATACCGCGGCCGGTCTCTTTCAGGATGTTGCTTGGATCGAGCGGATTGCCGAGCTCTTTCGGGTTAAATCCCCGGCCTTCATCCTTGATGTAAATGCTCAGCCGGTTTTCGTCTTCATAGAAGCTGACCGTAACGGTTTTGTGATAGTCCAGTTTATTGCCGTGCATAATCGCGTTGTTGGCGACTTCCGTTACGGCTATCGCGATATTATCCCGGTCGTCTTCAGAGAACTCCATGGATTCAGAAATCTGTTCCGTCATCTGGTCAATCTGATTGAGGCTTTCGAGCAGGCGCGGGAGTACAAGCTGTTGATCGGCCTGACGGTTTTGGTCAAATGGAATGTGGGGATTTTTCTTCACGGCATTTTTGTTTATTTGGTTCCGTATAATCGGTCTCCGGCGTCGCCCAGGCCGGGTGTTTGCGATGGGATTTTGCTTTTTTCATGGGCTTGTCCTTATCATAGTAATACGTATATACGTATTACTATGATAATAATAAACACCGTATAAGTCAAGTGTTTTATTCGATTGTACAAATCTAATACGTAAATGACGGCAGAGTTAGAATTTAAGTTTTTAGAGTTGCCCTTGATTTATTAAAAGATGACAACAGTATCGAAATCATAACAGCAAGCATTCTTGAAATGGATCATTAGGCTTTACGACAACACCTGAAGAATGTGGACGCTGCCATATCTTGGTTAGGTCATATTAATACGTTAAAAGGAATAATCGGAAAACCGCGCCACTCGTTTCGGATGCCCACATCCGAGTCGTATCGTTCATTAAAGAAATTGCCGCCGATAAAACTTATAAAATAATATTAATGAACACAACGGCGTGCATCAATAAATCACAAAATGAGACATTCAACAAAAAAGAAGAAATGATCATGCGGATGATGAGGGCGTTACTGCCGCCGCAGAAGGATAATGAACTATTTAATTGAGCAAGTAGAGCAAAAACGTCCTGGTATTGAATGGATTGCCGTCAGACCCGATGCGTTAATGAATGACCCGGATGTCTCGGAATACACGGTTCATCCCTCGCCCGTAAGAAGTCCGGTATTTAACGCCGGCAAAACAAGCCGGATCAAAGTCGCGGATTTTATGGTTCATCTGCTGAAAGATGACGAACTCTGGAAAAAATGGCGATACAAAACGCCGGTAATTTATAATGCAGAAATATATTAATTGTCTCAAAATAGTAACAACATCATCGAAAAATAATTCATGATTCGCCGGTGTCTTGTTGTTTCCATAAGAGGACATGAGTAAATACATCAATACAAGATTTCTCTCC
>JBBIRG010000395.1:0-2738 GCA_037441945.1 Bacteroidota bacterium
TATGCTCCCTGAATGATCCGGTTTCCTCGGGCAACCAGCGACTTTATGCTTTCAAATTCTTCATACGTGAATCTGCCGCTTTTTATCGGATATACCGATTTGTTTGTCAGCAGGGGTTCGTTTTCCAGTTCCGGTAATTGCTGAATATCCTTATCCCACAAGGCTGTTCCGGGAATCGGCGAATAAGATGACATGCTGATCGGTACGCCGAGATCGTGGACGAAACGGATGCTGTCTTTCACTTCGCGGAGAGTCTGTCCCGTTAAACCCATGAGCAGGTATACTTTCAGGCTCTTCCTCGGAAAACCGGCTTCTTCAAGATACGTGATTGCGTTTATTAAATCAACCCCGGATACTTTTTTCATTTCTTTCTGACGCGCTTCATCGCTGGTCTCAAAACTCAGGCGGATCGTTTTAAAACCGGCTTGCATCATTAATCCGGCTAGCTCCCGGTCAATATATTTTGCGAACAACCCGTTGGGCGAATGAAAACGGACACATGCATTTCCCGCTACAACGGAACGCAATACCGGTTTGATCAGTTTTTCCGGATGTACAAACAAAGCGTCATCATAAAAGGCAATGTCTCTTATGTTCCGGCTGAAAGCGTAATGCATAATTTCCCGGATAACGGAATCCGGCGACCGCTGTATAAACGGGCTATTTAATATCCGAGTCGCGCAAAAACCGCACTCATACGGACATCCGCGCGAAGTCAATAACGCCGCATGCCTGGTTTCCGCATACAGATCGTAAGCCGGCAAAGGAAGATCGTCGGGTTGTGTGTATTTATTTTTCGAAATCATATCAAACCTTGTTGCGATCCAATCCACAACTTGGTTTTCCGATTGTCCGGCGAGCACAACATCTGCCCCGGAAAAACGACGGGCATGATCCGGATAAAGCGTGGCATAAATCCCGCCGAGAACAACCGGCACTTGCGGCTGGATGTTTTTACATAATCGGATGACTTCGAAAACACCCGGATACCAGTAAGTCATGCCGGAGGTCACCATTACGGCGTCAATTGAATGCTTACGAAAAATAGATTCGACACGGTTCTGCAATACTTTCTTCGGTAAACCGTAACGGCGGTATTGTCTCGGAACCGCTGAAAACACCCCGGGTTTTTCAATAACCGTTTTATGATAATGCCCGTCATGATATGGACGCGTTTTACCGGGTTCGGGCAAATCCCTATCCCAACGGTCCAATGCGTCAACCCAATGCACACGGCATCCCTGTGCGCGGAGAACCGAAGCGATATACAGTAAGCCTAACGGTTTGGACCAGAGATCGTAAGCTGAAAAATCATAGACCGGCGGATTGATGAGAAGTAGGTTCGGCTTAGTCATGGCGGATTATAAAAATTTCCGCAGAACAATTCAAACGAAAATCTCTGTTGACAAATGCAAATTATTTTATTAAACTCACGACTGCGTTTTTGTTATTTGACATAGACCTTTTTTCTTATCCAGAGCGGTGGAGTGACCGGCACAACGAAACCGCAGCAACCGTTCCGAACTTCGGAAGACCAGGTGCTAAATCCGGTTTCGCGCATCCCAGCGGATGCGCGGATGAAGATGAGATAAGTATGTTTGTATATGCTTGCCTCTTCGGAATATTCTGGAAGAGGCTTTTTTTTTTAAACAAGGCTAAAAATAATTTTTTCATTTTTCAATAAAACAAAGGAAAAACGCTATGGCTACATTTCTCTTCACCTCAGAATCAGTAGGCGAGGGACATCCCGATAAAGTCGCCGATCAGATCAGCGATGCGATCCTTGACGCGATGCTGAAGCAGGACGACAAAAGTCGCGTCGCCTGCGAGACGCTCGTAACGACCGGATTAGTCGTGATCAGCGGTGAAGTAACCACGAACGCATGGGTCGACGCGCAGGAACTGGTCCGCGAAACGATCCGCCGCATCGGCTACACCAAGGATGCCTACCGGTTTGACTGCGACTCCTGCGGGGTCATTTCCTCCATTCACCAACAATCACAGGATATCGCGCAGGGCGTTGATACGGGCGGGGCCGGCGACCAGGGGATGATGTTCGGTTTCGCCTGCAACCAGACGCCCGAACTGATGCCCGCTACTATCCAGTACTCGCACCAAATTATGAAAAAAATCGCCGATATTCGCCGCGAGGAAAAAGTGATGACGTACCTCCGACCGGACGGGAAATGCCAGGTAACCGTCGAATATGACGAAAATAAAAAACCGCTTCGCGTACACACGGTTGTAATCTCGAACCAGCATGATCCTGAAACGAAGCAGGAACAGATCAAGACGGATATGATCGCGCATGTTGTCAAAGCCGCGATACCGGCGAATTTATTAGACGACAAAACGATTTATCACGTGAATCCGACCGGCCTTTTCGTGATCGGCGGGCCTCACGGCGACACAGGACTGACCGGCCGTAAAATCATTGTGGACACTTACGGGGGATGGGGCGCGCATGGAGGCGGAGCTTTCTCCGGTAAAGACCCGACGAAAGTTGACCGCAGCGCCGCGTATGCCGCCCGGTATATCGCGAAGAACATCGTCGCGGCGGGAATAGCCGACGAATGCCTCATCCAAGTCGCCTATGCCATCGGTGTCGCGCAGCCGGTTTCAATCAACGTCAATACGTACGGCACTGGAAAACTCCCGGACGAACGCATCGCCGGCTTCATCCTGAAAAATGTTGATCTGACCCCGAAAGGAATCATCACCCGTTTTGATCTACGCAA
>JBBIRG010000396.1:0-809 GCA_037441945.1 Bacteroidota bacterium
GTGGCCGAGCGAATGCGTAAAAAATATATCGAGCGATTTTTCTTTCAGTGAATTCCGCGCCGCGCTGTCGAGTTCTTTTGCGGTCATACCCGCGCGGGCGGCCTTAATGGCCAGCGCCTGCGCTTCCCGGACGGCCTCGTAATGTTCTCGTTCCGTTTCGCCGGGTATCCCGATGTATACGGTTCGCGTCAAGTCCGCGTGATAGCCTTCATAGATCGCGCCGAAATCAAGAATCACAAATTCGTTTTTCTGTAGGCGCTTGTCCGTCGGCCGGGCGTGGGGCATCGACGCGTTGACGCCGGATGCGACGATGGTATCGAACGATTCTTTCGACCCGCCGCAAACCCGCAGCTGATAATTGATTTTCGCCGCCAGCAGGGATTCGCTGATGCCCGGACGGATCTCCGAAAGAACCGCCTCAAACGCCGATTCCGTGATCTGAACGGCTTTGCGCAGTTTCTGCAATTCAACATCCGATTTCACCTGACGCATAGGTTCGATCAGATTTTCAGCCGGGCGGAATTCCGCGGCGGGAAAAAAAGTGTTCAGGCGTTCGAACGCGGACACCGTCGTGTAGGCCGATTCAAATCCGATAACCGCGCCTTCCCCGATTAACGCGGTATCACGAAGCGTTTCGTACAACTGATTGCTCAGCGGGGCGTAAACCCGTTCGCAGTTCGTCACTTCTTTTATGGATTGTTCCTTATACCGGCCGTCGGTAATGAACGCCGCCCGGCCATTTCCGATCAGCAATAACGCATTTGAGCCTGTAAAACCGCTGATATAGCGGATGTGTGGGAGGTGCGTGA
>JBBIRG010000396.1:819-2735 GCA_037441945.1 Bacteroidota bacterium
CCCTTATCCTGAACAATCCGCTGAATGTCTGATATCGATTCCATAATACGCAATCCTTGTTTTTATCACGGACAAATTAGGCGAATTGCGGATAAAATCAACAACAGAATATCGAATTGTTCTTTTACGGCTGAAAAGGATCAGTCTTCGTCCGTGTACAATTCGGGATATAATTTTTTCCGGCAGTCTGGACAGATGCCGTGCGTGAATTCGGCTTCGGAATGGTCGGTGATGTAGGTTTCCAACTGGTTCCAGTACCCTTTGTCGTCGCGGATTTTCTTGCAGGCGGCGCAGATGGGAAGAAGGCCGCTCAGCGTGCGAACTTCATGAATGGCGCTCTGCAGTTCCTTGATCAGCCGTTCGCGTTCCTTCCTGTTGTTTTCCAGTTCGGTAATATCCTGGGCGTTGCAAAGTACGTAGGGCTGATGGTTTTCGTCCTCATACATCCGGTTATTGAACATCCAGATTTTCCGGTTATTCTGCCTGTCAACAACATGCATCAGTCCGCTGTAGGATTTTTGTTCCCGGATGGCGTCAAGATAAAATTGAAATCTTTTCCGGTACGGCGCGGCAAGAACGTCAGATATTTTTCGCCCGGTTAATTCTTCCGGATCATAATTCAGCGCGTGCGCCGAGGCCGGGTTAACCATCGACATGAAGCCTTCCATATCGTGAACGCAGATATAACCGAGGCTCTGGTCAACAAGATCGCGGTATCGTTTTTCGCTTTGCTTCAGCGCGTCTTCCGTTTCCTTGCGGCGCGTGATATCCGTTCCCACTCCGACGAGGAACTGCTGCTGATCATCCTTGCTGACGGCGAGTTTGCCGTGCCATTCCACAAGGTATATTTTACCGGTTCGGCTGATGATTCGGTTTTCATTGACGGTCGGTTTGTCTTTCTCGAGGATATCGATGAAAATATCCATGAGTTGTGGCCGGTCAGCCTCGGGCACAAAGGAGCGGAGATAGTCGCGACCGGTAACTTCTTCTGCGCTGTATTCCAGGGCTTCCAGCAGGGCGCGGTTCATCATCCGCGTATTGCCGTCCGCGCCTATCGCAACAATAAAAGCCGGAGAAGTATCCAAAAGAAGCTGGGTGAACCGCTGTTCCTTGCGCAGCGTGGCTTCCTTTAGGATCAGTTCCGTCTCGGCGCGCTTACGGTCGGTGATGTCGCGGATCATCACCTGGATGAACGTTTCGCCTTTCTGCGTGAATGGGATTGCCGCGACCTCCACGTCAATGACCGATTGATCCAGCCGGATAAATTTCTCTTCCATCACGGGGACCTCGGTCAGTTGTTCGTTCATAGTTTTAATGCGTTCGAGTATGGCGTTACGGTAATCGGGATGAACGAATTGCATCAGCGGCTGGCCGATGAGTTCTAAGGGATTGAGGCATCCCATCATTTTCGCGCCGGCCTGGTTGATGTACTGGATCTTGCCCTCTTTATGGACCGCAATCGGCCAGGGCGAGAGTTCCACCAATCGCCGGTATTTTTCCTCGCTTTCCTTCAGGAACAGATCGGCCTCTTTTTGCTCGGTGATATCTTCGTAAACGCCCAGCACTCCGATGATTTCCTGTCCGGCGTTTCGCAGCGGAATTTTGCTGGTGCGCGTCCACCGGATCATGTTGTGGACATGAAAATGCTGTTCTTCATAATTCAGCATGGCACGGCCGGATTCGATGACCGTTTGATCGGTTGATCGGTAATGGTTTGCCTCGGATTCAGACATATACAGATCAAAATCACTTTTGCCCATGACCTCTATCGGTTTCTTGAATCCGTTATCTTCTGCGAATTTATGGTTGCAGCCGAGATAGGTCTTATCCCGGTTCTTCCAGAATACGCCGACGGGGATCGTATCCAGCACCGTCTGCAGCATTTGCCTGGATTCCCGCAGGGCTTCTTCCATCGA
>JBBIRG010000397.1:0-1791 GCA_037441945.1 Bacteroidota bacterium
TTTATGATACGATTTATCCCATAAGGAGCGCTATGAAACCTCAATCTGAAGTTAAAACCGTTACGCTTCAGCGTCCGGATACGCTGGTAAAAAATATAATTTTGATTTTTGGATTTTCCCTTCTGACCGCGGCGGGCGCAGGGGTTGAATTCCGCCTTCCCTTTACGCCTGTCCCCGTGACCCTGCAGACGCTGGCCATTCTGCTGGCCGGCGCGACGATCGGATGGAAAAGAGGCGCGTTGAGCCAGGTCGTTTACCTGACTTACGGGGTCATCGGCCTGCCGGTATTCAGCGGCGGCGCGTTGGGTGCGGCTTATCTTATCAGCCCGACCGGCGGATACCTGCTCGCGTTTCCATTCGCCGCAATCATTGCGGGATTTCTAACGTCAAAACACTACGGCTTTGTGCGCAATACAACCGGTTTTATGACTGCCTCCGCTGTCATCCTGCTGACCGGAACCTCCCAGCTTTCATTGTTCACCGGACAGAACTGGAACTCGGCGTTTTTACTCGGCTTTGCGCCTTTTATCGCCGGCGATTTCATCAAATCGGTTTTTTCAGCTGTCGCGCTGTCGAGCCTGAAACGGTTGAAACGCTGAACCAGCTCCGCTTCCATGATCTTTGAACTTTTACGGCCCATGAAGCTGAATGCGGTGATTAGCCGTGTTTGGCGGGTATCGGCATATTTCATGATTATTTACCACCTTGTGTGCGAAGGCCTAATATGAAAAACGATTTTGCCCTGGCTCAGTATTTCGGCAAGGAAACCATTGAGGCGTTCCTTTCGGATCTGTGCGGACGGCTGTCAGCAATTCCGTTTACCGACGGCAAACCCGATGCCGTAGCTATCGATGAAGCCGCTGCGCTGATCCGTGATTTCACTGAAAAACAACTTTTGCTGAAAAAAAAGCTGACTCGTATCGGTTCGGCGCTGTCGGCGGAAAAAAACCTCGACGCGCTGCTGGAAATGATCGTCGTCGAAGCGATGACGTTTACAAACGCCGACGGAGGCACGCTGTACCTGATGGAACCGGACGAACGCGGCATCGCGTTTAAAATCCTGCAAACCCGTTCGCTTAACTTCCGAATGGGCGGCACCAGCGGCAATCCCGTCAAATTCCCTCCCGTCAAATTATACAAGGACGACGGCTCGCGCAACGAACAGCAGGTTTCCGCTTATGTCGCGCTTACGGGAACTTCGGTAAACATTCCCGACGTTTACGAAGTGGAGGGATTCGATTTTTTGGGCACCAAAGGCTTCGATAAAAACACCGGCTACCGTTCGCAGTCGATGCTGGTTACCGCGCTCCGCAATCACGAGAACGAAATCATCGGCGTGCTGCAGCTGCTGAACGCAAAGGATTCCGGCGGCACGACCATTCCTTTCTCGGCGGGTTACCAGGACCTAATCGAATCGCTGGCGTCGCAGGCCGCCGTGGCTATCACTAATACCGCGCTGATCCATGAACTGCAAGCGCTGTTGGACGCATTCATCAAAGTCATTGCCGGCGCGATCGACGAAAAATCACCCTACACAGGCGGCCACATCCAGCGCGTCGCTGAACTGACCCAGCTTATCGCCCGCGCCATCAGCGATTCCGACGAGGAACGATGGAAGCTGTTCCGCCTGAACGAGGACGAACACAAGGAACTGCGGATCGCAGCCTGGATGCACGATATCGGCAAGATCACCACGCCCGAATACGTCGTTGACAAAAGCACGAAACTCGAAACCATTTTCGACCGCATCCACGTTACTGCCGCGCGGTTTGAAATCCTGAAAAACCAGGT
>JBBIRG010000397.1:1808-2730 GCA_037441945.1 Bacteroidota bacterium
GATTACCTTGAAAAGAAAAATAAATTATCCAAATCCGCGCGAAAAGACAAAGGCGCCAAACTCCGCGAACTGAAAAAAGATTACGACCGCAGAATGGCTGAAATCCTGGACGATCTCGAATTCATCAAAGTTTCCAACATCGGCGGTGAATTCATGGAAGACGCCAAGATCGAGCGCGTCAAACGCATCGCCGCCCAGCCGATCCTCATCAACGGCAAGGAAGAACCTCTGCTCGGCGAGAACGAGATTTACAACCTCAGCATCCGCCGCGGAACGCTGACTGAGGATGAGCGCATCATCATCCAGAATCACGTTGTACAGACCATCAGCATGCTGCAGAAACTGCCCTGGCCGAAGAAACTGCGGCGCGTACCCGAATACGCTGGCGGCCATCATGAAAAGTTAGACGGCACGGGCTACCCGAAACGGCTGAAAGCCTCCGAGCTCTCCTTACAGGCGCGCATCATGGCCGTCGCCGACATTTTCGAGGCGCTGACCGCCGCCGACCGGCCTTATAAGCCCGGAAAGAAAATTTCCGAATGCATCAAAATCCTCGGCTTCATGGTCAAGGATAATCACGTCGACGGCGAGGTCGTGGATTTCTTCATCAAATCCGGCATGGCGCAGGATTACGCGCGCAAACAGCTCCGCGACAACCAGCTGGATGCGTTCATCTGGGACGGCAAAGAATACGATTGCCGGCGTGCGTGATATTTTCACGGAACTATTTCATCCTGCCGCTGTCTTTTTTTACGGCGCAGGTTTTTTTTTATCCGCTCTTCAATGACGCGGTATTGCAGGTCACTTACTGGAAATTGATAATTGGAATTACACGACCATAAAAAAACCTGGAGCATCCTCGATATACTTGATACGGCAACGAACTATCTTAAGAAACGTTCGTTCGAGAGCCCGCGCCTGA
>JBBIRG010000398.1:0-280 GCA_037441945.1 Bacteroidota bacterium
TGGCGACGATATAGAACTGCGTATCGGCGTGGGGCAGACAACCGGTCATACGGTGCTGAACGTACAGGATTCGGCTTTTTCAGTCGGCGGCGCAATACGATTTTCAAAGGCAAACGGCGTCATCCGTTTCATGGCCGAGGCCTACCAGTCGACTACCATTACCTCAAGAGATACGGTTATCGGGGGGACGGCGCCGCGCTCGATCTTTAACGACATCCAGTTCGAGGGCGCCGGCGGCAAGGATTTTGTAAATACCTTTGGCGCTCATGTCCGCGTCATG
>JBBIRG010000398.1:315-2719 GCA_037441945.1 Bacteroidota bacterium
ATGTCAATGTTCGCAACAATGAGATTCGGAATACGGGGGAAGGCGCAAGCCGGGTTTATACTCAGCAGGACGGCGTCATTCTCTATGTGCGCGGTACCGGACTCGATGGCAATTTTCCATCCGGTTTTGCATCCTACAATTTAGATGCAAACAGTACGGTCACCTATGATGCCGGCTGGCCGAATTACGGTATCCAAACAATTTACGGCGGCATCTCATACGGTAACCTGATTATGGGAGCCGCGGGAACCAAGGTTTTCGCTTCAGCCATCAATAACGTCCGCGGCGATTTCCAGATCAACGCCAATGATACGGTAAAATCAGGCGGTCATAATATCACAATCGAAGGCAACTGGACGAACTGGGCTGGGAACGGACGGTTCGAACATGAAAACAATACCGTTCATTTCATTGGTTCACGGGAACAGCAGATTCGCACCGGCGGTCAGGGGAGTGGACGAACCTTCTGGAATATCACGGTCAATAAAACAGGAGGCAACGCGACCCTTTTCGGCGCCTTACTGGTGGAGAACGACCTGTATCTGCAGAAAGGTATATTCAGTACATCCACGGTTAACTATGCCGTGCGAGTAAACCGAAACTGGCGACGCGACGCGACGGCAACCTATGACTATAATCTTACACTAACGACTATTGGCGGTTCGGGAAATCAAAATATAATCGGTACCGGTGTTAACGATTTTTACAATCTGACCTTGCTAAAAAGCGGCGCTCCGCCGGTAGCCCGCACCATAACGCTGGATAACACCAACAGCGACTCCCTGCATGTGACGGGTAACATCGTGATTGATTCGAGCGTAACTTTAAACGCAAGCAATGACACGTTAAAAGTGGATGGCAATTTCGATAACCGTTTCACCGGTTCATTCACGGCCGGTACCAGAAAAGTTGTTCTGACCGGAGGCGCCACGCAGGCGATTTTGCTTGGGTATACGGGACAAGGCGCGACTCATACCGGCAAGATGTTCAATCATCTTGAAATTCGTAAAGATGCTTCCAAAATCGCAAATATTACCACCTTTGACTTATTTGTCAGCGGAAATCTGCAGATATCATCCGGTACGCTTCAGTCGCTTTGGGCAAGCGGAGGGTACAGGGATGTGTTTTTAATGGGCAACTGGGAGAACAATGGTATCTTTGTACCCAATACGGACACCGTGCATTTTATAGGCGCAAACCAGGTTCTGAGCGGTTCCGGAGCGAATGATTTTTATACCCTACGTTTCGCAGGCAGCGGCGCCAAGACGCTGACAGCAACGATGGACGTCAATTATGACGTGTTGATTGAATCCGGGGCTACAATTAATATGCCAACGGCCGCGAATATCTATGTCGGCGGTCATTGGGATAATTACGGAGCGTTCAGAGCTAGTAACGGCAGTACCGTTGAATTTACTGGAGCCAGAAATCCTCAAAGATTGTACACCGGCGGCATCAATAACTATTTCTATAACCTGAATATTAATCGCGGTTCCAATCCTCAGGGCGTCGTTCGAACCTATCTACCTTCTGGTTATAATACTTCGGCAGGAAATGTCCGGGTCATAAATGACCTGACAATAAATAAAGGAACGCTGTTTTTAACGACCGGTGAGAATAACACGAATCCATACAGTTTATTTGTCGGCGGCTCTTTTATAGTTGAATCGGACGGTTATTTTTATCCGCATAATAATCAGGAGACGCCGTCTAATTTTGTGAAATTTGAGGGAAACGGGGTAAAAAAAGAAATTAAAATGCCGGTTGCGGCTGGCGGTTATAATGTTTTTTATAATCTCCTTTTTGAAGCGCCATCGTCCAACTACAAGTTAAAATCGGATCTGTCTGTTTTGGGTGATATTTATCTTCGAAACGGAACTTTTAGTTTATTTGATTCGACAACTTCCGCAGGTTACAATCTAGTTTTCGGAAATACAACTGGATTGGATACTATCTCCATTCAGGGCGGTCATTTAATTGTTGGCGAAAACAGCGCATTACGTCCCTTTACGAATAACGCGGCGAACAAGGCAACAATCAATGTTACTTCAGGTCAAATATCCTTTATCGGCAAGGCCAGTAAAGAAGCGTTGATTTCAAGGCAGGATGGCATTGCCGCAGGATTTTATAGTTTTACAGTTGCCAGCGGAGGTACAATAGCCGCGCGGAACGCCGTGTTTGAGTTCATGGATAGCGTCTATGTTGACGGCGGAACCGTTGACCTGTCGAATAACTTTAGCGAATGTACTTTTACCTACGGAAACACGGCGGCGCGCGCTTGTTTATTGCGCATTGAAAATTCACAAAATCTGACCGGGGCAAACTCGATACGGGGAATCAACTTCCCTTCAGCTTCATCCGCTACTGCCCGAAATATTGTGAAGGAGGCCGACGCTGGAAATAT
>JBBIRG010000399.1:0-2718 GCA_037441945.1 Bacteroidota bacterium
ATTACGAGATCGCCGTTAAAATAGTTCAGCCCGGTGTGAATCGCGCCGCCTTTACCCTGATTAACTTCATGATAAAGCACTTTATCGACTATCGGTTCAATGTCGTTTTTCAGGATTTCGCGCGTGCGGTCTTTTGAGCAATCGTCAACGACAATGATTTCTTTTTCGATTAATTGATCGCCGATTTTTATTTCAACCGATTTGACTGTCTGAATTATCGAATGGATTGTTTTTTCCTCATTATAAACCGGAATGATAATAGAAAGTTTCACTTCATGCCTCATGATTTCGTATATATGGATTGTTTGATAATATTCAGGGTTCGCCGGGCGCATTCGGTCCAGGACATGTTATTTACTTTTTCACAGCCTTTTTGAATAAATGTGATTCGTAAGGTGTCGTCCGTGATAAGCCGGTGAAGTGATCGGCTGAATTCACTAATGTTATTGGGATTCACAGGCAGGGCAGCATCTCCGGTCAGGTCAGTCATCGCGTGTGTATTGGAACATAAGACGGGGGTTCCTGCGGCCATCGCTTCGAACAACGGATTGCCGAAACTTTCTGTCAGAGAAGGAAAGGCAAACACTTCGGCGCTCTGGTAAAGATGGACCAAATTTTCATGCGGTAAAAAACCTATCATGCGAACGCGGTTTTCAAGTCGGTTATCGGCGATCAATTTTTTTATAATATGAGCGTAACCTTCAAATGAATTCATACCCTGACCGACGAGAACAAGCTGATGCGGGAGATGATGTTCATGTATAAGTTGACGGAAAGCCAGAATCAGTTTATCGTGGTTTTTATATTCCCACAACGCGGAAACATACAAAATATAAGGTTTTTGTATGAAATGTGCCTGAAAAACTGATTTAGCGGCTGATTCGTTTTTGGGTTGGCTGAATAAAGACACGTCGATTCCATGGGGAATAACGTTAATTTTTTTTTCCTCAGTCTTTAGGAAATAAATTATTTCTCGTTTTGTGTGTTTGGATGGAGTTATGATATTCGCAGCGTTCTGGGCTGAACGGGGCAGCATATAACGGCGATACATTTTTTTTAGGCTTGAAACGGAACTGTCGTCAGGACGATTATAAACCAGCATACTACGGATGGCCAGAACGTAAGGAACAGGGCATTTCCATGAAGCGAAATTGCCCGGATAATACATCACATCGAGGTCGTGCTTTTTAACGAGACCAGGCAAGGAAAAATTTTCTCTCCCGATCCTCTGAAATGTTGAAATGCTTTTATCAACTTTAATTAGCCGGTACCGGTTATTGGAATTATGCAGGATCGACGATTCTCCCGGGCTGACGAAAAAAAATATTTCCTCGTTTTCAAGGAGCGGTTCGAGGTATCGGGAAAGATTGATTAAATAGGTACGTCCGCCGGTGTCGGAGGAAACGGGACCCAGCGCGTTAATGCCTATTTTGAATTTCTTTTCCAAAAGATATCAATTTTCTTTCGAGTAATTCCCGGAAAATATACCCGGCAACGATGCGATTGCCGTTTTCATTCCAGTGTACACCAGCGTAAAGATAGTCTTTTATTTGGTGATCTTCAATATAATCTTTCAGAAAAAGCGCCGGGAAGTCGTATTTTGCGGCGAATGATTTTAATATCAGTTCCGGCTGATCCGGATTCCATAACGAATCATTGACGCGATAGGCTTTCTGTGTGGATTCCCAAATATGGCTGTATATTTGAAATTTATCCGGAATAGAAAATAAAACAAACCGTGCGCTATTTTGTCGTGCGCTGTCGTTCAGATCCCGAATAAGGTATTCTGTGATCAGCCAGGCCTTGTTCATTTCATCGTCGTAATTCCGGTTAAATACCTTGAATGATGCCGGAAAAGCCGGCCCTTCAGTATCGGCTTTTTTACGATGCGATACATGTTCCATGGTGCTTCTGGAAATAAACCCTTTTTCAGAAAGCCACTGTGTGAATCCGGGGAACTTCGTGAAAATGATATTCGTTACGAACGGGTACAGCGCCATATTCCGGAAAATATTTTTAAACGATTCCTGTGTTTTCGGCGGCGGCAGGGGTGTATTGGTCAGGATTAGCTTTTCGTTTTCGGCTGTGAACAGCGGTTTCGCGTAATTGCCGTAATGATTTTGATTATTGTAATAAACATCATTCGTCGCGTACATCATCATGATGACGATATCCGGAGAATATTTACGTCCTTCATGCAGGTAATACAGGTATTCCTGGTCATTGGAATAGCCGCCCGTTCCGGCATTGATAACCTCAAAGCGGTAGCCGGTAGGGCGAAGGGAATCATTCAGCATTGATTCTAGCGCTTCCGTAAAAAGGTCTTCAAATTCAACGTCATATCCTTCTGTGAAAGAATCGCCGACGATAAGAATCCGGAATGTCGAATCAGGTTTGTTATAGGTGTAGTCAATGTCTCGCAGTCCGTGGCTGTTGATTTTCTCGTGGATTTTCCGCGTGCCTTTGATAAATTCGCCTTCTATATTGGGCGTCTTGACCCAGCCAAGAACCGGGTGGTACTGCGAGAATTTCCGGAGATAGGTTTGCGGCTTAGCGCCCATTAGACGGAGGAGAAGTTCTAAAATTAGGATGGCGACAATAATTCCGATAACGGCAAGAGAAAAATTAATGAGAAATTTTTTAAAAAATTTTACCATAAATGATCTATTCTTTTTTTTCTGGAATGATATTGCGGTTGATAGACAGGCTAATAACACC
>JBBIRG010000400.1:0-2717 GCA_037441945.1 Bacteroidota bacterium
ATACGGGTATTACGTGGATCATATTGCCGACGCGTATATCACTACGGTTATATGCATCGGCATTGGTCTATCAGCTTACGTCGGTTTCGTTTTCGCGATGTTCTGCTTAGTCGCCTATCTGCTGATGTCGGTGATGACGTACGTGACGACCAACGTAACCGGCATCTTCAAGATTTCCTACGGAAAATTCGGCCCGACAGAAGTTCGTTTTGTCATCATTCTGGCGAATATCTATTTTTATTCCGGTCCGAATCCGGTGTTTGATTTTTCTTACTTTCAAATTACGCTGTATAATCTCATTGCCGCCACCGCCGCGTCACTGATCTTTTTATATTTTGTCGTATTTTCGCTGAAGCAGATCCGGGAATTGTATAAATTGGAACCGATGAAAAAACCCGCGCAGGAATGAGACGAACCTCATGAAATCTTTTACAATACGCACCGACGCCTGGTACGGCGACAAGGAAAAAACCTTTGAACTGCCGGATGACGCTACTTTTGATATTCTGGCTCCGAACGACGCGCCGCCTATAACGACCGGCGAACTGATAGAAAAAATAAGCCGTCCGTTCGGTCAATCGTTGCAAGAACTCGCTATGGAAAAAGCAAAAATCCTCATCGTGACTGATGATTTGGGCCGCCCGACGCCAAGTCATGAAGTGATCCCGCATATACTTACGCTTTTATTTCAATCAGGAGTAAAAAAAGAAAATATCTCATTTATGATCGCGACCGGGTCGCACCGTCAGTTGACTAAGGAAGATCTTGAAAAAAAATTAGGTGCTGACATCGTCCGTGACTATTCGGTCGAGTCACATGACGCGTTCAATTCACGGATGGTTGATTTGGGGCCGACAAAAAAAGGATTTCCCTGTATCGCCAATGAAAAAGCCGCAAAAGCCGATTTGATCATTGGAATCGGCTGCGTACTTCCGCATTCCTGTCACGGTTTCGGTGGCGGGGCCAAATTGTTTTTACCGGGCGTTGCCGGAATGAAAAGCATCGTCGCGATGCACGGTTTTACGCCGAAACGGGGACGAGGGAAAGATCAAACCCGATCCACCGATATGCGTACCGCCGCGGAAGATTTTACCGATAAACTGCCGCCGGTTTTTTTGATTAATGTTGTCGTCAACACGGAACGTAAAATCTGCGGTCTTTTCGCCGGAACCCACCGTGAAGTCTTTCTAGCGGCATCGGATTTGGCAAGGACGGTCTACGCGACTCCTATTGACGAAGAACGGCTGAAACAATATAATGTTGTCATTGTAAACGCTTACCCGTTAGACGCCGATCCGGTGCAATCGGACAAAGTGAAATGGATTAAATCGACGTTCCATCATTGCTTCCCGATCCATATCAATCCAACGGTTGACGATATCGATTATCACGGATGGAAAATCCTCCGCAGAAATTCCGTTTTCAACCATGCATGGCTGTTGATTGGTGAAGTTTCCAGCGCTGTCATCGGATTCATCCCCGGATTGAACCGTTTGGCCAATCCGGTTTTGCGCCTGATCCGGAGTCTGTTAATCAGCCGTCTTTTAAAATCTTCGGATATCGACTACCGGTCATTTTCTGCAAAAAAGAAAGACCGCGATCAGAAAAACTTTTCAGAGAATATCGATTGTATTGCCAGAAAACCCTGGCTTTTTTCGGAGCATTATTCGCCTGATATGTTTTATAAGAAATATAAAAATGGATATTTATTTACCGACTGGAAAAAAGCGGCGGTGATGATCGGCAAGCGTTTCCCGAAGGCGAGAATCGCCGTATTACCATGCGCATCGGTTCAGATCCCGGTTATCCAATCGCAAACCAATACGAAGTAATTAATGATTATCATTGATGCCCGTTCACCCAACACTTCAGTCCGGCTTTTCAGTCTTACCCTGCTTGAGCGGCTTCTTCGTCAGCTCAATGAAATGGGGGAAAAGAATGCTGTTGTTCTTTTACCGCCGGATATGCCTTTAATTAGATTCTTACGTAAAAAGTTTGCAAAACGGTACAAGATACGTATTACTGAGTTCCAAACTGCAGAATCGCTTGAATCGGTTATAAAATCACGTTTTTCCAATGAGCCCTTCATGATAATTCTTGAGGGCGACTGCGTTTACGACGAACGGATCATCCGTACGCTTAAGGAACATCCGGACGAATTGATGATTTACGATGAAACACAAACGCGTTCGCCGCTGGCCATACGTATTACCAATGACTCAATACGCCGGCTTCAGCCCACCGGCGCTGCTCTGATAAAGTTGACGGAAGAATCATCCATTGAAAAAAAATCCACTCAATCGATGAACGCGTACCTCCGGTTTCTCAGAAAAACGGTGACGCCTGTTTTGCGGCGCATTTCAGAAAAGGAAGATCTGCGCGCGATTGAAAACGATTTGTTCGCGAAAACATACAAAGGCGGCCTGGAATTGATCGGCACGTATGGTTACCGGATTCCTGTTCGCGGTCTGACAAAATTATGCGCCCGCGCGGGCATCACGCCCAATCAAATTACGGGGGTAGCGACCGTCTGCCGATTCGGGGCGATTCCGTTTCTCGCGATAGGCTGGCTATGGACCGGCTTATTACTCGCCGCGATATTTATCATTTTAGATTCATTAGACGGCAAGCTAGCGCGACTTACCTGGCGTCTGTCTGTTATAGCCGATAAAGTCGATCACTGGGGAGTATTACCTTCACGCATCGGCTATTACGCG